>JBAXOG010000152.1:0-11797 GCA_037133395.1 bacterium
TGCCGCGCCGTAGCCTTGGCGTAGGAGGGTCCGCGCCTGTACACGGGTCCGGCAGCTGCCGGACCAGCATCATCATCCGGCTTCGGGTACAGGCGAGGACGCCTATACGCCCAGGCTTACGACTAGCCATTTGCTAAAAGTTATTAGGCAGTTTTTTCCCAGAACCCCGGGCGGCACACTTGTCTTGCCTATAACTTCAATGGAATGTTGAGGTTGGATGCTTTGCTGGGCGTATAGACGCCTGCCGCGCCGTAGCCTTGGCGTAGGAGGGTCCGCGCCTGTACACGGGTCCGGCAGCTGCCGGACCAGCATCATCATCCGGCTTCGGGTACAGGCGAGGACGCCTATACTCCCAGGCTTACGACTAGCCATTTGAAAAAAGTTATCAGGCAGTTTATTCCCGGGGCCCCGGGCGGCGGGATTACTCACGATTGAACTAAGAGCTGCCCACGTTCAGTTACCTTTCACTTGAAAGGAATAGCTCCCGGAGCCCACTGTAAAAACCAGCCGATCATTCTCTTGGATTGGAGGTGCAATGCCATCAACTTTTTCTGCAGGCTTCCCATTTTCCCACAAGACCTTACCAGACTCACTGACAATCGCATTCATTTTTCCGAGCAGAGGAAGACGGAAGAGGGCTGTGGCGTTGGGAGGAACCACGATGTCATACTTCATGCCGTTGTCGGTCATGCGCCAGCCACTGCAATAGCGTCCCATCGGGGAATCATAGTCGAGTTGGGCGAACTTGATTTGTTCTGGAACCGGATAGGGAGCAATCACAGCCTTGCGGAAGCCTGGTCCTTCACCCAATACCCCTTCGACATGCAGACCCGCAACGTATCGGGCCATCCAGCCGAGCGGGGTGGCGAACATCTTGTGATTCATTGAGCGGGTTGTCTTTTCGCTGTACGCCTCCCACAAAGTGGTCGCCCCGTCGCGGATCATGTTGCCCAGGCTGGGATAGTCGTCCTTCAAGTGAATGGTATACGCCACATCAGCCCGGTTGTTCTCGCACAGCGCATCCGCGATGAACTCAAGGCCCAGGATGCCCGTCCAAAAGTGGTCTTTCCGCACGCGAATATCCTGCACAAGCCGCTCAGTGACCCGGGGCGCCATGTCCGCAGGCACTAGCCCCATGCCGAGCGGAACCGCCTGCGGCGACTGGCGGAAGCCAACCTCCTTATTCGTCCCATAATAGCAGCCTTCTTTTTCATCGAAGAAGTATTCGTTGAAGGCTTTCTTTAGATCGCTTTTAAGTCCGGTGTAATAAGCACTGTCGTCCTTTTTGCCGAGCAGCGTGGCGAGGTCGGCCATCATGCCAGCGTAATAGTAAAAATAGCAATCAAAATAGATGAGGGCTCCCTCGGGTGGAATATTCGCTCCATTGGGAGAGACCCAATCACCCAGTGCTTTGCGCGGTATAGTCAGTAGCGGCGGCTTTTCGCTCGACTGTCCCTCTTTGATGAGCGTGCTCATGTAGAGCTTTAAATTGTCAAAATGACGCTCAATGACGCGGCGGTCTCCATACGTCTGGTAATGCTTCCAGACAAGTTGCACATAGCTGCCCACCCACGCCGGATCTTCACCTTTGGCCCAAGACCCTGGGACACAATTCCTAATCTTTCCGTCGGCTGAAATGTCGTCCGCATAATCCTGCAGACGCTTTTCGTAAAGCTTTCGCAGATCATAGTTGAATGCCATGGCATAGTAGGGAGATGCATCATCGCAAGTCCACCCAAGTTTTTCCCACTGGGGACAATCCGTGGGAATCGAATGCATGTTGCTCTGGATGCACCGTCTGCCAGCTTCCCAGATCTTGTTCCAAAGTTCGCTCGACGTCTTGAACGTCCCGACCATTTCCATGTCGCTGTTGATCGCCTTTGCCGTGAACTGTCCGAGCTCGGGCTTTTCAGTTAACCCTTCGAGCCGGACGTATTGGAAGCCTTTGTAGCAATAGGAAGACTCGTAGACTTCCTCTCCGCTCCCCTTGGCAACATAGATATCCCGCTGGAAACTTCCGGTACGTTCAGCGCCAAAATTATTCCAGCGTTCCCGTCCGCCATGGCCTGGCAACTCGACATACGACAGCCGTATTTCCTGCCCGGGCTTGGCTTTGAGTTTCATCTCCATGGTGCCGGCCATGTTCTTGCCGAAATCAATCTGCCAGGCATCTTTCTCATCTTCCACCTTCGTGATGCTCACAGCAGGAAAGCGTTCAACCGCGCGGATCGGCTCGAAAAGCTGGGCCGTCAACCCCGGAGCCGACAAAGGCATTTTGCCGTTTGCCACAACAGTGGAACTCCAGTCCTTGTCAATAAACCCGACGGTGTTCCACCCCGCCTGTTCCTTGCGCGCGTCATAAATTTCACCCGCCTTGATGGAGTCAAACAGGATCGGTCCTGGGGCCGTCTTGAAGGAGGTGTCTGACACAAGAGTCTGCCGACTACCGTCAGCGTAATCGAGCGTCACCAGCACACGCAACGCGGGTTCCGCCATCCAATCGCCATGGAATGTTTCGCCCCAGAGCGTGGGCGTAGTCATGGCATACCAGCCGCGGCCAAGCTCGAAGGCCAGCATGTTGTCCGCTTTAATCTGCCCCGTGAGGTCATACACGCAATAGTAAGCCGTCTTGTCATAACGAGCAAAGCCGGGATTCAGTTCGTAATCGTCCATGCGTTTTCCGTTCAGCCAGAACTTGTAATACCCCAGCCCGGAGACATACGCCCGCGCACGGCGAAGCTGCCCTGACTTGCTGGCAAGCGCTTTGCGGAAACGCGGGGCTTCCAGTCCTTTTTTAGGTTCCATATAACTGATAACGCCGCACGTTTCGAGCGCGCCATCCTTTACGCGGGCATACGCATTGTTGCTACCGAAATATTCCTGGAAGGCAAAGAGTGCCGCGTTATCAAAGGACTCCTCCACCAGAGGCTTGCCATCCACAGTCAGACGGACATCATCAAACTGGACGCGACCTTTCTTTTTATCCAGCGAGAGCGAACCTATTGCAATCGATCCTTGCTTGATCGTTTCATCATGGAGCGGCTCGTTGCAGAGCAATGTTGTGTCGACGCGGAAGGTGAAATCCCCTCCCTTTGCAGTGACGACCAGCGAATGCCATTCGCCTTGGGCGATATTTTGGAGCGGATATTCTTTGATGAGTTCCGATTTATTTCCGGTGCGCGAGACCATCAGTTTCCCTGGCGATCCAGGCTTTATCTCGATGCGGTATTCCCTGTCCCCATAATAACTCGCGCGGAAGAACACCACCGCAGTCCCTTCCAAAATACAGAAGCGCGTCTCAAACGTGCAATCCTTCAACTGTTGTAAGTTTGCAGGGAGGGTATTAGGCCGCTCGCTCTTCGCGCCGATCCACTGCGCCCCTCCCCAGTCTTCCGCTTTCAGTAAACCGGTCTCGAAAAATTTAGGTTTTGCCGAATAGGTTTTGCCGTCGGCATCAAAGCCAGTCACCTGCCAAAAGTAGCGCGTAGCCGAGGCGAGCGGCTTCCCTGCATAAATCGCAGCAAGCGTATCAGCCCCTACTTGCTTTCCCGAGTCCCACAGATCCGCCTGGCCTTGCGTCAGTTTCTCAACTGACGAAGCGACTTGAATCCGAAACGCCTGTTGCCGAAAGCCACGGGGCGCTTTAGGAGAAGCCTCATAGCGCCAGGAGAATCTCGGCGCAGCCTCTTCGATTCCCATCGGCTGGGACACGCCCTCGGTCCGCATATCCGTGATGAAAATCGGAGCAACGGCAGCGTGTAGCACCGACAAAGGCGTGAGTAGCAGGGTGATGATGAGTGTGACGGCGTGTTTCATTATTTGTTTCTTTCAGTTCTAATTATTGAAACTGCTTGATACGATTATACCATGTCTCATGAATCTTTCATCGCCAGCAGACCGACAGCGCGGCGCAAGCCTTCCATCGGCGGCAGGGTAGGAACAAACTCGATGCCGACATATCCCTGATAACCGACTTCCCGCAACGTCCGCATACAGGCATTGAAGTTTATTTCCTGCTGCGGCAAATCAAGCTCATTGCGTCCCGGTACACCAGCCACGTGGATATGCCCGAGCAAGTCCCGGTGCTGGCGCAATCGCGTGACGATGTCGCCATCCATGATCTGAACATGATAAATGTCGAACAGCAATTTTGCACGTTCGGAACCGGTGGCGCGCATGATGTCCGCACAATAGTCTACATGATCGCCCTGGTAGCCCGGATGCCCCTTCATCGGATGGTTGCTGACACGGCTGTTCAACATCTCCAGACAAAGGGTGATCTTCTTTTGCTCGGCATACCCCAGTACGGTTTTCAATCCCTCGACACAGTTGGCCGCGCCTTCCTCGCGCGGGATTTTCCGGCTGGCCGGGTTCAGCGGATCTTCCATCTCAAAACCAGTGAAGGTGATCACATTCGGACAGCCATGCTGCACGGCCATGTCAATGGCATCGCGCGTCCGCTGCCGCATCAACGGCCAGAGCGTACGCTTGTTCCAGCCATGCAAAAAAGGCGGTTCGCTTCCGGTGTCGAGCTGTACGATGGCGCACTGGAGGCCATGTCGCCGGAGCACTGGAAGATCTTTCCAAGCGACCAGTTCCACGCTGGTCAGCCCGAGTTGCCGCGCCGCCGCGCAGGTCTGCTCGATGGACCACTTCTCCATGGATGTCTCCAGACACCAATGCACCAAGGAAAGCTTGATACGCTCACGGATGGCGTCTTTTCCGGCGCTGTCCGAAGCATACGCCACACGGCCTACTCCGGCCACCCCGATTGTCGTCGCGGCAGCGGCTTGTTTCAACAGGGAGCGACGGCTCATGACGCTGCCCTCACAGGAAGTATGTTTACAACGTTCCATCAGTGCACGCCTCCCGTATTTACAGTTCCATCAGCGCGCTGGGTGTCAGCCTTCACCGGACTGGAAGGGCTGTCATCCGCCGGCAGGTCTCCCAGCGCATACTGCACGCCCGCCATGAAATGCCTGACCATGAAGGGATTCCAATAGGCCGACTTGGCATGGCCGAACGCCGTATAGAAGACCCGCCCTTCTCCCTCCCGGCGTATCCACGACAATGCATAATCGTTGTCATCACGCAATTTGCCATGGTACCGGTCTTTGGGATCGCTTGCGATGGCAGCAATCCTCTTTTGAACATCCGGCGATTTCTCCAGATCTATGCTCAGGAGCACGCGGAGTTTCGAACGGTCGTAGGTCTGTTGGAAATTGGGTTCCGACCGATGGTCCTTGTCTGAAAAGATGTAGTACTCCTCACCCCATGAAAAACCAGCAGACGGAAACATCGCGGTCAAGGAGCTTGACGTGACATCCTTTCGCACATTTGCAGAAAAGAAGGGATGGCCGTTCATGACCCCGCCGAACAGATGCTTGGCCGCTTCAGGCCAGTCTCTGAAATTGTCTGTGGCCCAGTGCTGTCCGGCCAGCCCTTTGCCGCTCCGTACAAACTCAAGCAGTCCCTGCCGCTCCGGAAATCCTTGGAATTTCAAGCCTCCCGCATTGTTTAAGAAGACCGCATCATACTGCTTGAGCCGGTCCGCGCTCAGATCAGCATAGTCCTGACTCAAGGTCACTGTGAACGCCCCGGTCTTTTCCGCCAGCAATTCAAACATCTTGTTACCATACGCCATGGGATGAATGCCCGGGTTGCCACTCCGGTAAAACACCAAGAGTTTGCGTGGCTGTTTTGGGGTTGCCACTTCACTCTTTGAGGGAATGGCGGCGCGGATCTTTTCGACATCCGCCTCCGGCAGAGGCGGAAGCGGTGGTAATTCGGCAACGGATTTTTCCTGCGGTAGTGCACCCGTGCGCTGCGGCCTGGAACTGTTGATTTTGGTCTCGGTCATCCCCAGTTGGGCGCCGAGGCAGAGAAGAGCGGCAATAATAAAGTTATATTTCATAGTGAACTCCAGATGATGGTTATAGTCAGATTTTTAAATGAGACACTTCTTCCGATAATCAGCGTGGATATACCGGTCAGCCTCCGGACAGCCCGGCACTTTCATATTCGCTCCGTCCCAATCGATCGCCCGCTGCATGCGCAACGAGACCAGTGACGGCAGAATGATTTCCATGGAGCGTGTCGCCATTTCAAAAGACTGATACGTCTTGGTTCCGGCCAAAGCGGCTTCGACCCACTCTTTTATATGGCTGCCAGGTGACCGGGGCTCGGTCTTGGCAATGGCCTCCACCGCCGGATGTTTGCCGATGCCGCGAAACTTTTCATCCCCTTTGAGCTTGAGATAGCAATCGCTGCTCCAGCCCCCCGAAAACATCAGCCCGTTTTCTGCGACGGTCAGTGCGCCGACTTTCTGGAATTCCCCAAAGGTGGGAAGCAGTTCGGCAATCAGACCTTCGGGCGGCCGATTGACGGTGTCGTAATACCATCCGGTAATCCCGCCGGGAAAATCATAGCGGATCTTTGCGTTGGACACATACGTTTCCTTAACCGCTTCGGGTATGTTGTGTTCCACCCGCAACGGATAGCCAAGGTTAAACGCCCGAATAGGCAACTGCCATGTGTGGACGCCAAAGTCACCGATCAAGCCCATCCCGTAGTCAAGCCACATGGCCGTGGTCATGCAGCCCGGCTGATAGACCTTGGCCTTGTAAGGTCGCTCCGCCGCGGGTCCCTGCCACATATCCCAGTCGAAGGTCGAGGGGATCGGATCCGCGCCCTCCGGCCGCACACAGCTGACCGGACGAAGGGGATAACAAATATTCCAGGCATGAATCTCCTTGATTTTGCCCAAGATCCCGGTGCGCGCCACCTCAACGGCGCGCCGGAAAGGTTCAGACGCTACGCCCTGCGTTCCCATTTGCGTGGCGACTCTTGAGTTCCTCGCCAGCTCGCCAAGCTTCCGCGTCTCAGCAATCGTGTGTGTCAGCGGCTTCTCGCAATAGACATGTTTGCCTGAGTTGATGAAGGCGGTGCTCATCGGCGCGTGCCACCACGGACCGATGGCGATGATCACGCCATCCAGCGTTTTCTCTTTTTGCAGCAGTTCGCGGTAATCGGAATAGCCGCGCGCAGACTCCGCAGCATCCTTTAACTTCGGAGATCGTTTCGCGACATCCTCTCGGGCCACCTGGATACGGGTCTGATCAACATCGCACAAGGCAATGAGGTTGGTCCTGCATCCCAAGGCCTCCAACAGATCGCTCCGTCCCCGGCCTCCGCATCCCACCAACGCGATATTAAGCCTGTCTCCCGTAGCGGATGCTCCCCAGAGCCGCGCCGGGAAAAGGGTTGGCCCTGCGGTGGCGGCAACCATGCCGGCCGTGAGACCTTTGAGAACGTTCCTGCGATTCATAGTCGACTGAGTGTTTTTGATATTCATAAGCCTGCAGTTCCTCCCCACCAGATTTGGACTTTGGTCCCTTTTTCTTTTTCGCTTTCAACGAACGGATGAGCCACGATGGCCACGCGATGCAAGCCAGCAGTCAACCCCTTCGCCACGGGCAGATTGTGTCCGTCTTGCAATAGCGGACGCGGCGCGCCGCCATCGATGACAAGTTCGACGCGCCCTTTGGCGGACGCGGGAATGTTGCGCCCCAGCAGCAGCACCGTGCCGGACACGTCATATTCCAGACGGCCACCCGCGCTTCCACACTCCCAGGCACCGGATTTCGCGCAGGTCCAACCGTTGCTGGACACGGGCTTGAAGTCGGCACCGCGCAGGAGGACGCACCGTTCATACGTGTCCGCGTTTAGCCGCGCAGGCACAGGCGCAATCGCGGGGAGATCGCGATCATTCTTCGGCAATTTTGCTAGCGACGCGTTTAGGAAACCGCGCAACAGCTCGCTCGCGATGTCGTGTCCTGCATCATTCGGATGAACCACGTCAGCATAGATCGTTTCCCATTTGATTGTGCCAGCCTGCAGCTCCGGCCAGACCGCATCGCGGAAGCTGATCATCGGCAGGCCATAATGTTTCCCCAATGTTGTCTGTCCGGCCTGCGCGTTCTTGCCGTCCTTGTGCATGAAGAAGAGTTCGATTACTGCGCGGTTCATCGAAGTGCCGAGCAACTGTCGCAGCACGCCTTCGTAACAATCGTCCATCTGCGCCCCCGTGGAATCGTTGACAGCGTACTCCACGACCACAAGGTCGGGTTGCTGTGCTATGACATCGCGCTGCACGCGCAGTGCACCATAACCCGAGTTCGTCGCGCCGATGCCGGCATTCACGAAGCGCACCTTCACCCCAGGGAAGGTCTTCTCGAACCATGCCGCAACCTGACGCACATAGCGCCGTGACGGATCTTTGGTTTGCAACCCGCCCGCCGTGATGGAGCCGCCGATGGCCGCCACGCAGATCGGTTCGCCCCGCCGCGCCTTGGCCAGTACAGCCTGAAGACGCGCAGGATCGCCCGCACTTACAAGACTGCGTTGACGCATCTCCTCTGTCGTCACCGATAGCGCACCGAACGTAACCACAGGCATCAATACAAAAACCATTAACATTGCTGACAGTACTCTACACATATTGCGATTCTCCTTTATCCTTTTTTTAACTTATTCTACAACGCCCTGAATCTTGCCCATCACAGGCAGTCCGCAGGAAATCTTTTTACCTTTCAGCGGTGAACCTTTTTCAAGGCTGTACCCATTCTCGTCAAAACGAATACCGTAATGCCCTGCAAAGATCCCGACATACGCATGCCAGTTCTCTGGCAGGTACCCTTCGCCATTGGCCATGGAACCATCCCATTTATAAAATGCACTGCCCACTGGATTGCGCACAGGCAGGTGAGGAATGCGCACGCCGGAATTGAAGGTTCCCTTGTCAAAGGATCCCACCTGCGCCCAGAGCATTTGCTCCGCGATCTCACGGAACCCATGTTTATAAAGGGCCATGATAAAGTAGTTCGAATACGGCGGTGTGATGCTGCCATTCATATACCCCTGCCATTCATGAGCCCCATGATGATTCCACTCATCTGGCTTCAGCGGCAGCAGATTGGTCAGCATGCCGTATTTGTACTGCGCCTCACCAAATCCAATCTCCTTCATCTTGGCCAGAAATTTTTCAAGAATACTTTTTGCCAGCGCATCATCTACCAAACCGGCACAGATGCCATAACCGTTCACCCAGGGGAACATCGGGTCATGCAACTTGCCCTCCTTGTCGCGCCAGCCACCGATGACTCCGGTTTCCGGATTGAAAAACACCTTGAGATAATTCTGCTTGATCAGGTCGGCACGCGCCTGCCAGTGCGCGGCTTGCTCCTTGCGGCCAGCTAATGTCTCTAGGTTGGCCAAATGCCGGAACGCATCGTAGTTAACCGCAGTCGAATGGGCCTCTTTCACGCCCTCAGGTAACGCGTAGGTATCGAACCAGTGACCACGGTCGCCAGACTCCACGATCCCGTCGCCATCACGATCATGTGCTTCCAAGTGTCCGGCTAATGCCTCCAGCCTCGGGAGCCAGCGTCCGAGCAGATTTTTTTCACCCAGCGTCCGAACCGCATACCAGGCGCTGTTGATAATAAATCCGCCGCTCTCCAGCGAAGCATTCCACTTGCCCGGGGGCGTGATCTCTACCTTCAATCCATGCCACATCAAATGTCCGCCTAGGCCGTCAAGATACCGATCAACCGTCGGCACCACCAGCGCCATGGGTGAAATGTTGTCCTTCATCGCCGGCGCATACACAGCCATCTCGGCATAGAATTGAAGCGAAAGCGGGCAATCCGTGCTGACTGTACTATTGGCCAGTACCCCCTGATCTACCCGCCACTGCGCCATGTTTAACGCATACTTCGGCAACCCCTTCAGCCGCGGCTCATCCTTGACCACTTCCTTGAAGGGAATCTGGGGTTCGACTGCAAAGTTAAACGTTCCCTGCCACGTGCCTTCAGGAATCGCACCCATCAGTTCTTTCACCCCCGTTGTCACCGGTGCGATATCAAACATGCAATGCGCCGCCAGATTGAATTCATCCGACGAGGGATACTGGCGCATCATGGCCCCATCACCCGACTGGGTAATACGGAATGTTCCGCAATCCGGCGCATGCATGTAGCACGGTATCGTCACCAAGCTGACCGCATCTTCCGCGCGGCCATAAAACGAAGTCGGCGTCTGGCGGAAATCCAAATCAAACCTGAATAGCCCGCCCCGCAACGGCTGGCGGTGTTTCGAGAGGGTCGTCAGCTCCACATCGTAATCCTTCTCACGGAACCGAAATGCCACGCGGGCAAAAACACCCTGTGCGACTTCCACGGCTGGATACTGAATGACATTCCCGTTCCTCTGAAACAGTCCATCCCCTGCTATGCTCGTATCCGCAAACAGCGGCTCAACGACAGGAAAGGCACCTGCATTGCGAAGAATATTGCAGAAGAACTCACCCCGCCCTGTGGCATCCAGCGAAAGGTAACTCAGCCGCGGCCGCGCCTTGTCCAGCTTCATCCGGTACCAGGGCGTAGAAACATCAAGCTGAGAAGCATCCTCTTTGATAGCCGGAACGAACCCACGCGAAGGCTTTAATTTTGAGGGTTTCACATCATCCCTGCCCAGCACAGAATCTCGCTTCGAAGAGGCGCCCGCCTCAGCATTTTCGCCATACACTTCCAGTTCCGAGACACTTGCGGTATCAAAACCCGAGGTTGCTGATTTCTCCACGCGCGTAATCCTGATCCGCACGTTGTCGGCAACCACCGGCTTGAAATCCACGGTGTATGATGATTGCGCGCCGGGCTTCTCGTCCTTCTTCTCAAATAGCTTTTTGAAAGTGGCTCCGCCGTCAGGCGAATACTCAGCAACAAAATCGCGCGTATTCTGTCCGGCAACGAGCACAAGTCGGTCGATTTTCCGATGTCCTGCAAATTTCACCCACACCCACTGCGGCATGTTCTGTTGAGGCAGTGACGACCAAGCAGGCCCCGGCAACTGCCCGTCATTGATAAAATTGCGTCCGAGCTGATCTTTGTCCGTGCCGCGCCACCGGTAACTGCTGGTTGCCGCACGAGCCCCTTCCGACCACAACGCCACATTGCGTTTTCCAATCGCAGGTTTGATGTTCTCGGCTACCGGCTCTATTGACTCGAAACTCAACTTCGCATCTGACTCGACCGTGCAGTTTATGGTCCACTGCTGACAGCCTTTCACGTTCCAGGATTTGACCAGCACGCTGTTCAGTCCGGCCTTCAGCGAAACCTGCACCTTCACCGTATCAACGCCTTCACCTGCAAGCGCATTGTTCAGGAAACAGCGCATAGGCCCAGGAGCAGTAACCGTGATGATTGACGGCGAAGCCTTCTCACTGCTCACGCGAAAACCAGCGTAGGCACAGGCGTTGGAAAGCGAAGGACCGCAAACAGCGGACAAGTCCAAAACACCCCGCTGTGCTGGAACCTGCCTACCCCGAAATTCCCGCCCGCCGAGCCCGACGAGGCCATTGCACTCGTTGCCCTTGGGATTCTCATTGCGCGCATTCTCAATCGTCTCATTCGCCTTGAAATCGCTCTCCGTGTAACGCGGAAATGCACCGACCACCCACCAGGCAGTCGGCTGCAACGCCTGCATTTTCTCAGCACTGGAACCAAGAACCGGCATAAGCATTGCGATCACGATTGTCGCAGAAAAGATTCTCCCCATGATTGATCCCCCTCATCTATTAAACAAATTTATTGTTTATATCTTATCAAAGAGTGAGATTAAGAGATATGCTTTTTCGTGCATTTCGATTGCTGTTTTGTGCAACCAAAGAATTAGCGCTTCGCTTTCGGCATTCGCCGAATGGTTACGGATACGTAACGAGTCGTTATTGCCTTATTGC
>JBAXOG010000153.1:0-11664 GCA_037133395.1 bacterium
CTCCTGAGTATTAAGCGCATCCATGCCAACAATCAGGACTGCCCCTTGCCTGGCGTCTCCGGCCAGAAGTCAGGCGATGGTCATTTCACCGAATATCAGACCTGGAAACTTCCTGCGGCAGACCTCTCAACGATCAGCATTGACGTGAACAAGCAGGCCACGGATCAGGGTGTACGTATCCGTTATAAACTTGAAGGTTACAACGCTGATTTCGGGGAGGTTGGCGGAGCCATGCGTTTAAGTGCGCGCCTCGTCAAAAAAAACCTCTCCGATTTTGTCGGCATCGCAAACTGGCATGTCAGCGGCACCTCGCCTGGCTGGTCGACAAACAGGGCGGAGATCCCATTCCACGAGCAAACGCAGTCTATTCATGTCGTGCCTGACGTAGAAGCCCTCGATATATCCGTAGTCAGCGGCGGAGGTGTCGACACCGTTGGCTCGCTACTCATAACAGATATCTCTGTTTATCGTGTCCATAACCAAATTAGAGATCAAGATCCCTGGCTGATCGCACGTTTCACCCCAGACAAGAATAAAAAGCCCTTATCTCCTTGGGTGCCTTACATGCGACCTGATTTTTCAGAAGTCGTCCAACTTCCGCAACTCAACAACGTGAGCGCGCTCCAGTTCGCCGACCTCAGCAACACCTCCTACACAGAATATAATTTTCACACACCCATTCCGCCATCGATCCAGCCAGGCGATGATCTACTCTTCGTCTGGAAATGGGCTTACTCCGTTGGAAGTGACGATATAGCCTCCCCGCTCGTATTTAACCGCCTCCTGCCTGGACGCTATCTGTTACGCCTCCAGCGTGTCAACACCGATGCCACCCAGATACTCGAGGAGATCCAGCTTCCGGTTTTCGTGCCCACGCTTTACTACAAAACTCCCTGGTTTATAGTTCTCTGTTCAGTGATCATATCGGTTCTTCTTTTTGGCGTGATCGCCTGGCTCTATCGGCGTCGTATGAAAGCGCGGGTGGCCCACCTGGAGCTTTTGCAGAAGATCGAGCAGGAACGCATCCGTATTGCGCGCGATATTCATGACGACCTGGGATCCCGGATCACGCAAATCCGTTTTGTCGCTGAAACAGCCTTGCTGACAGAAACCCTTCCCGACGAATATCAAGAGACTCTGAAGGAGATCGTTGCTGGCACACTGGATGCCGGTCATCACCTCCACGAAATTCTCTGGTCTGTCAAGACGGAAAATGACACGGTGGAAGCCCTTGCCAATTATATCTCGCAGACCGTTGACAAGATGTGCTCATCCTGTAATATGCGATACAGACTTAACATCCCGCCCTTTTTGCCTAAAGCAACCATTTCAAGTCAGGTGCGCTACGATCTCATGATGGCCATCCGTGAGGCTTTGACTAACGCACTCAAACATGCTCAAGCGACAGAGCTTAATATTCATCTTTTCGTCGACACCCAAAATCAACTCGTGATTAAGGTCTGTGACAACGGAAAAGGTTTTGAATTTAACAAAGAATATGACGGGGAAGGTCTCAAAAACATCAAGGGACGCATGATGGATATCCACGGCACGGTCGAGTGGGCTCATGCAGCAACAGGTGGGACTGAAGTCGTGTTCATCCTTGAATTAAAAAACGCCTCACTATCCTAACATCATGAGAAAAAAAGTCGTCATTGTCGAGGACAACCGGCCACTGCGAAACCAACTGGTCAAGGTAATCAATCACTCGAAAAATTATGAGTGTCTTGACCATTTTGGGAATGCTGAACTTGCCTTGCAGATCATCCCCAAATTAAAGCCGGATCTGGTTTTAATGGATATCGAGTTGCCCAAAATGGATGGTATTGCCTGTACCGTGCAACTCAAACGTGACGATCCAAACCTTCTGATCCTGATGCTCACGTCGTTCGAAGATACCGAGCGTGTGTTTAATGCATTAAAAGCGGGTGCCTGTGGATACCTCCTCAAGTCTGATACAACCGTTGATAAACTCCTCGGACGTATGGACGAAGCGTTCCAGGGCGGCTCTCCGATGACCTGTCATATCGCCCGAAAGGTGGTTCAATATTTCCATTCCTCTAATCAAGCCATACCCATGACCTCTACAACGGCGTTGTCCACCCGCGAGAAGGAAATATTAGAACTTCTGTCAACAGGCCTTATCTACAAGGAAATCGGTTCGAAGCTTGATATCAGCCCAGAAACAGTTCGGTCACATGTCAAAAATATCTGCGAGAAACTTCATGTCAGCGGAAGGACCGAAGCGGTTTCAATCTATTCGCGGCAATTGAAATAATCGTCTTATCTTAAAACCGGAGAAACGCACGCAATGAAACACATCCTGATACCCGTTGTCGCCACTCTACTGTCGAGCGGCCTTCTCGCCGCCGAAGATCTCGTCTCCTACGTCCTGCCATTGATGGGCACGGACAGCGAATTCAAACTCTCTTCCGGTAATGTCTATCCCGCGATCGCAAGGCCGTGGGGCATGAATTTCTGGACGCCGCAGACGGGCAAGATGGGGAATGGCTGGACGTATGGCTATGATGCCTATCAGATCGTGGGAATCAAGCAGACGCATCAGCCGAGCCCGTGGATCAATGACTACGGTCAGTTCTCCATCATGCCGGTTACAGGTAAGGCGGGCTTCACCGAAGAGGCGCGCGCCAGTTGGTTTTCGCACAAGGCTGAGAAGGCCACGCCGTATCGGTACAGTGTCTATCTGGCGGACTATGATACGACCGTCGAAGTGACGCCCACCGAACGTGCGGCGTTGTTCCATGTGACGTATCCTAAGACAGATCAAGCCTATATAGTTGTGGATGCGTTTGACAAAGGCTCGTACATCAAGATCATTCCCGAACAGCGTAAAATCGTGGGATGGTCTACGCGTAACAGCGGCGGCGTGCCCGCGAATTTTAAAAACTATTTTGTGCTGGTCTTTGATCAACCCTTTGTTACGGCGACTTCCTGGAAAGACAAGGAGCTGAAAGAAGGCACACTGGAGTTGCAGGACAATCATGTCGGCGCGCGGGTGCAGTTCAAGGCCGCTGCTCGCGGTGACCGCATACACGTCCGTGTCGCCTCGTCATTCATCAGTCTTGAACAGGCGGAACTCAATTTGAAAGAGCTTGGTTCCGATTCCTTTGATGCGCTTTGCGAAAATGGCAAGCAGGCTTGGAACACGGAATTGGGCCGTATCGTGGTCGAGGGTGGCACATTGGATCAGTATCGCGTCTTCTACACCTGCCTCTACCGCTCACTGCTCTTTCCGCGCATGTTTTACGAGATTGATGCCGCAGGCAAGCCGGTTCATTACAGTCCCCATACGGGCGAGGTCAAGCCGGGATACTATTTTACGGACAGCGGCTTCTGGGATACCTTCCGTTCGCTCTTCCCGCTGTTGAATGTGTTCTATCCGTCGATGAACGCCAAGATGACCGCAGGTCTGGAGAACTGCTATCGCGAGAGTGGCTGGCTGCCGGAGTGGGCGAGTCCGGGTCATCGCGATTGCATGGTCGGCAACAACTCGGCCTCAATCGTAGCGGATGCCTGGCTGAGCAACGCGCGCGGCGGCTATGATATCGCCACGCTTTATGGAGCGGTCGTACATGGCGCGGAGCATGCGCATCCGACAATCAAATCTACAGGAAGGCTAGGCGTTGAGGCCTATCTGGAACGCGGCTATGTACCGCGCGACATCGGCATCAACGAGAGCGCAGCGCGTACACTGGAATACGCGTATAACGACTGGTGCATCTGGAAATTAGCCGTTGATTTGAAGCATCCGCAGGCAGAGATTGATCGCTTTGCGAAGCGCGCCATGAACTATCAAAACCTTTTTTCAAAAGAAAAAGGGTGGATGGTCGGACGCAATGCGGACGGTACGTTCGACAAGGAGTTCAATCCCTTCAAATGGGGAGGCGATTTCACGGAAGGCAATAGCCTGCATTACTCGTGGTCGGTCTTTCACGATGTGCAGGGGCTGATCGACCTGATGGGCGGACGCAAACCATTTGTTGCGAAGCTGGATGAGATCTTTACGTTGCCGCCAGTCTTCGATGAAAGCTACTACAAGCAGGTGATCCATGAGATTCGCGAGATGCAAATCATGAACTTCGGGCAGTACGCTCACGGTAATCAGCCGATCCAGCATGTGATCTACCTCTATGCGTATGCGGGCGAACCCTGGAAGACCCAGCACTGGGCGCGCGAAGTGATGGACCGGCTCTACACGCCTACGCCAGACGGCTACTGCGGCGATGAAGATAACGGGCAGACCTCCGCGTGGTATGTCTGGTCCGCGCTTGGATTTTATCCTGTGTGTCCCGGCAGTGGCGAAGTCGTGCTCGGCGCGCCGCTCTTCAAAAAAGCGACCGTGACCTTTGAGAACAACAAGAAGCTCATCATCAACGCGCCTGCCAACAGCGAGTCAAACCGTTATATACACAGCATGAAGATGAACAATAAAAAGTACACCCGGAATTTTTTGACCGTTGAGACGCTGAAAAAAGGTACCACGCTGGACTTCGAGATGACGGACAACCCCAACGTCAGTCGGGGAACCACCGCCCAGGACTTGCCCTACTCTTTTTCCGGGAATACCGTGCAAGCCCATCCGTCGGCAGCCAGTGGCAGCAAGTAACAATGAATGGCGCTAGCCGAATCGGTTAAATAACCAGAGACCTGTAAATATTCATTTCTTTTTTGAGTACATTTGAAAGTCTGGGTTGTACGTCCACAGGCTTAAGAACACCGCGGCTAAACGTTTGACTTTTTTTGGATTTTTCACTGCAAGGTCGGTGGTTTCGTTTCGGTCGGAGGCGAGATCGTAGAGTTCCCACGGCGGCAGGTGGTCGCGGTCGGTGCGTTGCAAACCTTTGCGGATGAGTTTCCAGTTGCCATCAATCACGGATTGCTGGCCGCCGTACTCGGGAAAGTCGTACGTCAGCGGCGGATGCGGCGCGGTCAGCGACTTGCCTTCAAACAATGGACGCACCGAGATGCCATCGCACGGCTGTGCTGTCACGCCAAGCACGTCGCAGATTGTCGGCAACATGTCCGGGAATGCGACGATTTCATCGCACGTCGCGCCGGCGGGTGTATGGCCAGGCCAGCGAACAATGAACGGGACCCGCATCCCGCCTTCGTGGAGGCTGCCCTTGAGGCCGCGCAGGCCAGCAACACTGTTGAAGAAACCAGTATCCACACCGCCAACATCGTGTGTAGCGCCGTTGTCGCTGGTGAAGATGACAAGCGTGTTCGTGGTCATATTATGCTCATCCAGCCACGCCATGACCTGTCCCACATGTTCGTCAAGGGAGGTGATCATGGCGGCATACGCGGCGTGCGGGCGGGGATGAGGAACATAGCCCTTTTCACCCAAATAAGGTTTTGCATCCCACTCCTTCGGATAAGTCTCAACGATCCGTTGCGGCGGCTGCAAGGACACGTGCGGCTCGGTGAACGGCAGATAGAGGAGGAACGGTTTGCCGTCCTTCGCACGCAGGTCAAGCCAGAGCTTGGCTTCGGCCACCAAACGGTCTGGTGCATAGTCCGAGCCTTGGAACTTCGCGAAATTATCCCCTTTCCCCCGGCCGGGGATGCCGTCCGGACCATTGTTCAGTGTCTCTTTCTGATCGTCGTTCCAGAGGTATGACGGATAGTAGCTGTGCGCCTTGCGCTGGCACATGTAGCCGAAGAAGTGGTTGAGACCATGCTTGGCTGGACTCCCCTCATTGTCCGGCATCCCCAGCCCCCATTTGCCGATGCCACAGGTGACATAACCAGCCTGCTGTTGGACGAGAGAAGGCCACGACCGTGTACGCGCTGGCAGCGGGAACTGTCCTTCCCTACCAGCGGTTGCTTCCTTGTTGCCTCGAATCGGCGCATTCGCCAGATTCAGCCCCGTCATCAACACGCATCGAGATGGCGCGCAGACCGGAGCTCCTGAATAGGCTCGCGTAAAACGCGTTCCCTGGGATGCTAACCGATCTATGTGTGGCGTACGGATCTTCTTCTGTCCATAACAACCGACTTCCCCCCAACCCAAGTCATCGGCGAGGATGAAGACAATGTTCGGCCTAAGCCCCTCGGTACCATACAGCGGCACACAGGATGCGAGGAGAAAGAAAGTCAGGATGATTTTGTGTTTCATAATTTGCAAAATGTCTTTTCTACCTTGTCTATAACTTCAAGAGAATTGCCTTATTTCCTTATTGCGTTATTGCCTTATTGAATTCGTGTGGTTCGTGTCATTCGATGCTAAAAAGTTATTCCCTCGTTTATTCCCGGAACCCCGGGCGGGGCGCTTGTCTATAACTTCAACATTTTTTCCGCGAAATACACTAATAACACGAAACAATGCCAATTTTCCTCTGCGGCTCACCGAGACGGTTCGCCCTACCCGCTTCGCACGGGGCATTTGCCTGATCCGAAGGAGGTAGGGCGAACCGTCCCGGTGAGCCGTAGTATGTTTCGCGCCATTCGATGCTTGACTCTGATTCCCAACTTGCTGACACTTACTGACACTTCTAAGACTTATTGACACTTCCCTAAGTTACCCGTCCGTTTATTCCCGCTCGGCGGGTGGCGGGCTTGTTACTATTTTAAACGATTCCTCGCTGAGCGTTTGCGCTCGAAATGAGCCTCGATCTCCTCCAGCGTCTTTCCCTTGGTCTCTGGCAGGAAAAAGGCCGCTGTCACAAAATAGGCGGCCGTGCACGCGGCAAACACGAAGAACATCGTCCCATAACCATATTTTCCGACAACTGGCAAAAACACCACCGCAATCGTGGTCGATACAGCCTGGTTGAGGAGCAGTGCGACACTCATCCCGTTGGAACGAATGCGGGTAGGCATGAGTTCGGAGAGCGCCAGCCAGACGCAGACACCTGGGCCCACGGCAAAGAACGCCATAAAGCAGAAGATGAACACCGCTGTTAAGATACCGCTCCGCTCGCTGGGAATAGGCGTCAGCAAAGCGTTCTCGATTTTCAACGGAGCTATCCGAGCGGCGGCAAGATCGGCGAAGGGGTTCGCGAAGAAAGCCACGACCTTGTTGGGCGGAACGCAACTGCCCCGGTCCAGCTCAAGCTTTGCCCCTTCATCGGTGGAGCGCACCACCTTCGACGCGGCCCTGAAATCACCGTAGGAGTAAATGACGCTCAGCGTCTTACTTTGGTCACGAAGCGCCTCACCGGCAGCACCTTGACCAGCAAGCCAGCGGGTGGCATCCGCCTCGCTAAAAGTGAAGGTCGCTTTCTGGTCGGGTGTCACCAGAGCCTGGATCGCGCCCGCGCAGTCCACGCGCTGCCGCTCAGTCTGGCGGAAAACAAGTCCGACAGCCACCAATGACACGATGATGCCCGCGCTTCCCAGAGACAGCAGAAACTTCCGTCCCATGCGGTCCACAAGCATGACGCCAATCATCGTCATGAGAAAATTCACCATGGTCAGCACCGCATAACCCAAGTGGGCCTGCTTGTCGCTCAGACCTGACTGAATGAGGATGGTCGCATTATAGCCAATAATGGAATTCACGCCGGTCGCCTGATTGCAGGCGAGAATGACACAGGCCAAGATAAAGGGGACCACATATTTCCGGCTGAAGAGAGACTCTCCGTGGCGCTTTCCCTTGGAATCAGCTTGCGCCTTCTCTGCGATAAGAGTGGCCTCCATTTCACCCAGTTCAACCTCCGCCTGCTGCGGACTCCGGGAGCGTAGCAATGCGGCCAGCGCGTCCTCTTTCAGCCCTTGCCTGAATAGCCAGCGCGGCGATTCCGCCACAAACAGACTGCCGATCACAAACAGGATCCCAGGCGGTAACGAGACCCAGAATATAAGGCGCCACGCAGAATCCTTGAAAGCGAACAGCTTGCCAGCGTCGTGGAGTTTGGCGACCTCTTCCACGCGGAAACTGAAATACAGGCCGATGAGGGCCGCCGCCACAATCCCGAGGGTCAACAGCCACTGAAACATGCCGGTCCCCTTGCCACGGTTCGAGGCGCCCAGGCATTCGGCGAGATAGAGCGGCACAACCACGCCGATCAGGCCGGCGCTCATCCCCTGCAGCAGACGGCCGACGACCAGAGGTCCATAGCCATGCGCAAGGGCGATCAGCGGGATGCTCATGATGAACAGCAAGCCGCTGCACGCCATCAACCGCTTTCTGCCCATCCAATCAGCAAACATGCCGGCAAACAACGTGCTGAACACGCTACCCAGCAAGACGGCAGCCACAACAACAGAAAGCTGATTGGCCGTGAGCCCCGATGTCGCCTCCAAATAGGGCAGAGCGCCGGCGATGATGCCGACATCAATCCCGTAGAGCAACCCGCCAAGGCCTGCGACCGCCAGCAGAAGCGTCATGTAACGTGAACGTTTTGTATCTGTGTCCATTGCTTACTCCATTTCTTTTTCAATGTTTTATACTGTATCATTTTTCGGTCATATCTGTATTGTATAATTCCGACATGTTTGTATATAATTCCGACATTCTTCAAATTTAGATATTAATTCTTCTATAGTTATTTGCATAACACGAACACTTTTTTTAACCCTGTGTGCAGAAAGTAATCATTTTCAGGCGCGTTTCGACCGTATTGAAAACAGGTGATGCCAACTTGGCCAAATTGTCATACTCATGCAATGCTTGATCCATTGGAGGGTCGTCCGGCAGCCGCCGGACCGACCGCGGCACGGGTGTAACCGTGCCCTCCAAAGCTCCGTATTGAAAAGTTGCACGCTCGTTTATTCCCGGGGTCTCACTGCCTACTGCCACTGCCGACTGCTACCCTGTCCGCCGTAGGCATCGCGAAGGCGGATGTGCCACCTCGGGCGGGAGCTTGCCGCCCAACGCGAACAGCGGAGGCATTTCGCCGAGCGCGTCGCGGCATCGCTCATCAAGAGCCTCTGCGAGTCTCACGAGATTGCGACGGGACATACAAAAAATATTTATTTTGGGGTTGACAGGAAACGGGGTAATGTGCAAAACTTATACGCATAAGTAACGGAAATAGTGATTTATGAAGAGCGGTTCAAATAAACAGACAGAGAGAAAGCGTGCGGTTCGCATGACAGATGTGGCGCGTAATCTGGGCGTGTCCCAGGCGACGGTGTCCTACGTGCTAAACGGCAAGGCCGAGGCGACCCACATTTCCGAGTCCACGGTGCAGCGCATCATAGACGAGGTCCGCCGTCTGAATTATCAGCCGAATCGACAGGCGAAGAGTTTGAGCACGCGGCAAACGCTGACAGTGGGTGTTTTGCTAAACGGCGTATGGGGCAAATACGGTCAATCCATCATGGACGGGCTCCAACCGGTTCTGGACGGCATGGGGTATATGCCGATCATCGCCATGCATCGGTGGGACGACGCGCGGGAACGGGCCGAGGTCCGCTCGCTGCTGGCATTGTGCGTGGACGGCCTGATCGTGCAGCCGCAGCCGAAATCGTGCCGCAAGACCTATCAGCCCCTACTGGATGCTGGCGTACCGTTACTGTTTTTCGGCGATGCGCCCACGGATATGCCGGAAGCCCACTGCGTCGCGTGGGACTGCGCCGAGGCGGTCAAGGTCGCTGTGGAGCGGCTGGTCGAAATGGGGCGGACGAAGATCGGATTTGTGGGCGTGAGGTATCCGTTCAAATACAATGAAGACCGATATGCTGCCTTTTGCAGTGCGTTGAAGGCGCACGGCATCAAATTGAACAAAAAGTGGGTGGCATGGGAAAACCTAGCGGAGGAACCAGGATCCTTACTCGACGGGATGTTCTCACCGAAAGGAGATCATCCGAATGCCATTTTTGCAATGAACGACACAGCGGGCTTGCAGGCTATCCAGAGATTGATGGGACGTGGAATACGGGTTCCCGTGGACGTGGCAGTGATCGGACTGGGCGATTACTCCGAAAGTTTTGAGTTTACTGCCGTCATGACTGCTGTTCATGAGCCATTAGTGCAGATGGGACGCGAGGCGGGACGGATCATTCTTGATGCAATCCGTAATCCCGCACTGCCGACAGTCCGGAGTCTTGTCGAGGGATCTCGATTGGTACGGCGTCCGTCCACCGAGGGGTGGAGCCGGATGGGGTTCGGTTGAGATAAATAAATGTGGTAAGTCATGAGGGTTCTGTCAACCCCCATTACTTAAACGCATAAGCAAGCAAGGAGAGAAGCAATGAGTACAAGAACAAAACAGTGGGTGCAGCTACTCGTTATGGTCAGTGTAGCTGTCTGTGTCCATTGTGTTCATGCGGGGGATGTCGTCAAAACAAACAACACGGTTAATCTGAATCTGGGCACGTCTTGGGTGGGCGGCAATGCGCCTACTTCGTCGGATGTGGCGGTTTGGAACGCGACCGTTACGGGCGCGAACACTGTCTTGCTGGGCGCGGATCTCGACTGGTCGGGTCTACGCGTGGATAACCCCGGCGGCACGGTCACCGTCAATGCGGGCAACAAGCTGACGCTGGGAACAGGCGGCATTACGATCACCGGCGGCAGGTCGCTGACGCTGAACAACGATTTGGCCTTGAGTGCGGATCAGACATGGAACTTGACGAACACCCTTGCCCTTGCTTCATCGATGAACGTGAGCGGCACGGGACGTACATTGACGGTGGCCGGCAGCGGCGCGGCGCTGCTCATGGGCAGCTTCTCGAAATTCAGCGGCGTTATCAACGAAAACGGCTCAGATCTTCGTGTGACCTCTTTCGCCGGCACCAACATCACGGTGAATGTCACCTCGGTGCAGGCTTCGCCGTGGTTTTGCGGCTATGGGATAGTAGGTACGGTCGAAGTGGGGGATCTCACGACGGCGAACACAGGAGCGATTCTGGGAGGAATAGCGCAAAACGGTGCCGTGACGTACAAGGTTGGAGCGCTGGGCAACTCTTCCACCTGGGCCGGCATGATTACGAACGGCGCCTCGGTCACCACCACCCTCAATAAGGTCGGAGTGGGCGTCTGGACGCTCTCCGGTACCAACTATTACACGGGTGCCACGACGGTTGATGCGGGCGCATTGCGCATCATGACCCCGCGCGGGCTGGACAGCAGTTCCTCCGTGGTGGTGAACTGCACGAACGGACTTCGCTTCGGTTCCGCTGTCGCGGCGGTCACGCTTAAAAATCTGTCCAGCAGCGCGGCTGGCCTGATCGCCCTGACCAACGAGTCCGGTACAGCGGTGGCGCTGACCGTGACCAACAGCGCGGACACCACCTATTCGGGAACTCTGACCGGCTCCGGCTCGCTCGTCAAGACCGGCACCAATAAGCTCACGCTTGCGAGCGCCAACTCCTTCACGGGGGGTGTCACGCTGGCTGCCGGAACACTGATGCTGGGCAACACTAACGCCTTGGGAACAGGGACCCTTCGAGGCGGCGGCGGCACCTTGGATTTCACAGCCCAATCCATGACCACCACCAACAGAATTACTTTGGACGCCGACCTGACAATCAGACTTCCCTATAACACCATCTTTCAAAGCGCCTTCAGCGCGGCATCCGATAAGACGCTGACTTTTGACGCCGTGACTTATACTCATGGCGGTGCTAATCTATTTAATGCAAATTTCAGCTCCTTCAACGGCACGTTTGTGTACGACAAGTCGGATACGGCCGCGAACTGTGAGCGGCAAAATGAAACTGTAGTGAATGTGGCAATCTGAACGTGTGGTTCTT
>JBAXOG010000154.1:0-11634 GCA_037133395.1 bacterium
TGACGCAGGACCAGCTCATTTAAAAGAACCCAGTCAATGAATCGGAAATGCGCCCTGCTGTGATAATATATATCAATCTTCCAAGATGATGCGGAAGCTGACGTCATGCACGGTCTGCCAGGCCTCGTAGGGATAGCGTACCGCCGAACCCGCATCGCGTGGACGACACGCCCATGAGCCACCGCGGGCGACCTTTTTCATGTCCGGCTTCATTGAATTGTTCGCGTCCTTATAGGGATACGGCAGATAGTCCGAGCGCGTCCACTCATTGGCATTGCCTACCATGTCGTAAAGCCCCCACGCATTGGGTTTGGCTTGCGCTACATAGTCCACCACAAACCAATTGTCCTTAAACCGGCTATCATACAGCGGATAGTTCTGTTCTAACTTATACGAACGGCGCTTATGAATCTTGCTTCCGCCATCCCAGGACGTATAGAAATTCTGAAGATCCTTATCCGCCAAATTCGCATAAGGACCGAAGTCCGTATCTGCATCGCCATAGAAGAACGGCGTGTCACTTCCGGCACGGGCAGCATATTCCCATTGAGCCTCTGAGGGCAACATCGCCTTCACCTTGTAGGTCTTACTAAACCATGCGGAGAATTCCATCGCTTGTTTCCAACTGATACGCACAACCGGCTGGTCGGGATGGTTCGCAATATAACCGGGCACAGCGTGATCCTTGCCATGCTCATCAATGTAACGCGAATCATGCTCCGAATCAAATAGCGCGTAATCGCGGTTACGGACTTCGGTTGTGGACATCCAGAAGGGCTTGTCAATGGTCACAACATTCAAGGGCTTCTCATCACAATACCCCTTGGCATTGCCCATCACGAAGGAACCTGCCGGAATGAGGACGAAGGTCATCTTCTGCGTCGCGCTAAGCATGATTTCGCGTGTGACAGAGCATGCCGATGCCTTCTGCAACGCAACTGCTTGTTCGGCGGACAAGGGGAAGCCCTTGACCTGAGGCGCAGGAGCCTCGACCTCTTTCTGAGGTTCCGGCGCAATAAAGATCACGGGCTTGTTCCCGAGCAAAGCCTTGGCATCGTCAAACTCTTTCTCCGCATTCAAATCAAGATTGGCAAAAGTCTTGGTCAACTCAATACGGCGCTGCACCTGTTTCTGGTTCTCCCAGTCAGGCGGTGCCCACTTGCCACGCCACGGACAGTTCATATCCACCCATGCTGCCATGCGTTCATAAAATTCCGCGTCGGGCTTCACCTGGTGATGCCCCTTGCGTAACATCTGGAAAAGCGGTGACGTTGAAACATGCCAATCCATGGGCGGATAAATCAGCAGTTCGCTTTCTGGACCGGGTCGGCGCACATAAGGTTGAAGGGTATCATACGCTGTTTCCGCACTGGTCATCTTGCGCTCATGCTTGGTGTCATGACAGCCGACACAGTATTTCTGAACCGCAGGCCACACATCCAGTTCAAAGGTCATCGCGCGAGTCGGACCATACCACGTCTTGATCTGCTGTGGCTTTTTCTTGTCCGCAACGGTCATCTTGGCTGGAACGCTCAAGCGATTGTCTTCATGGCATCCCGAGCAGGAAACCCGTTCACCAGGCATACCCACAAACCATGACCGCATAAGCTGGAGTGCCGCGCCATCTTTGTCTAAAGGTTGCACCGCGATGTCAATGTTCGCCGGCACTTCAAAGCAGACTGAACCGTCCGCCTCGATATCCACAGTCCCCAGAAGGCGTTTGACATCCCAGCCCGACTCAACACCGTTGCGTCCAACCGATGAATGTCCTCCTGAACGCATGTAGGCAAAGTGATATGAGAAAACACGTAGTTTAGAGACTGTTCCACGGGGCACATTTACAAGTCCCGCGCCATTATAAATGTCAGTGATATGTACCGTTGCGGTCTTTGATGCCAAATTCACGCGATCAGGAATCACCCGTGGTTGCTTCTTCGGCTGCACCAGCAACGCATGCAGAATGGCGCTATCCGGATATTCTTTTACCAAGGTGATATTGTCGAACGTATCCACCAGATACAATCCCCACAGGCCGCCGTCAGGTTTTGCAGTGACAAGATGAAAATTGAGATTGAGCGGACATGGATAGACAAAGAATGGACGTCCGCGCTGATGCTGATTCCCCGCTTGTGAATCGCTGACATCCGCCTCGACAAACTCACCATATCCAGGGATCTCCTGCAATACGCCTGTCTTTGAAGGGGGCAGCCGCTCGGTCTTGATACGAATAATGGATCCTTCCTCTCCCCAGGACTTGCCAGTCAGGATAGGCTTGAAGGGGTAATAGCGCGCCATACTGGGGTCGAACATCACCAACCGCCCAATCTCCTTCACGTCATGATGTCCGCTGACAATGCCGGCCAGCTTCGTCGTGCCGGGTATCTGGCGCACCTGAAGAATGGTCGTCGGATAATAAGAGCCAGAACCCCACAACAGTGTCTGAGACGTGCCATCCGGATTCATGGTCATCAGCACACGTGAATAATAGTGCGGCAAATCGCAGTACTCCCAGCGGGTAAACATCACGCGTCCATCTTCCATGACCGACGGGGTATAATCGCTGTCCTGGTCAAAGGTAAGCTGGCGTGTCTTCTTCGTCTTCGGGTCATACTGATACACTTGAGCCATGGGCTTGCTGCCGCCTTCGCACGGCAGTCCCTGATATGAGGCTGTCGACAGCATGATGTAGCGGCCATCCGGCAGCGAGACGCCGTCAAACCAGTCCACGTCGGGATAGCCTTGCGGCGAGACGCAGACAGGCTCGGACTGTCCATCCAGCGCCAATTCATAAACAGCGAAGCGGTTGTTGGCATCCACACTTGTGTAGGAGACGGTCTTGGCATCGCAACTCAACTGCATGTCGCGCACCAGCGGACCCTTGAATTCGCGGATGACCCGTTCTTTCATCTCACCGCGCAGATTGGAGAGTTCAACGATCTGACTATGCCAGCCGTCTTTCTTGATCGTCACATGCGTATGACTGTTCAGGCTGATAGAGCCCCAATCCCTCTCATTCTTGTTGCGCGCATTGCCCCCCAAGATGCGACGGATGAAGACGATCTTGTCCGCATCCAAGGCAGGGTTGACCAACATCGAGGCGCGGAGGTCAGCGATGCGTTTCTGCGCTCTTGCCAATTGCTCGGCAGAAGCGCCAGCATTCATCTCCTTCATCAGGGCTTCATCCTTCTGATACGCCTCCAAAGCGGCACGCGCCTTTTTCGCATCATACGTGTTGCCATACTGGGCATTCAAATGGGTGATCGCGCGCTCAACAGCGACAGGCTTAATCAGCTTCACCGCCTCGGCCACCAGGCGCCACGTTTCCTCCTTGATTTCACCCTTTGAATCCCCTTGTTTTTTATTCGGTTCAGCCCCTTTAAGCGGCGCGGAAAAAGCACTAAAAGCAGTCAATCCCATGATTAATACACTAACAAATTCTATTTTTTTCATTTATAAGATCTTTTGTTTTGTTTTCAAAATTCTTTCGCTTTGTAATTAAAACAGTGTGACTATACCGAATAAGCCCATTCTTAAACAAGAATAATTTGTACCGACATTAATAGCTGGGTGCGATTCAACTTTGTTGAATCAACACCCGAAATCAGTATTGCATTTTCTTTCGTATGTGTGGTTAAATGGTCTTCAATATGTTTAGGGGATAAGCTTGTTTGATTGATGATTAATGTTTCGATGAGGGGAAAAATATGATGAAGATTAGCATTGCGGCGATGACGCTGATACTGTGCGCAAGCGGATGTCTCTGTTTTGCGCAGACAACTGCGTTTCCCTATCAGGACAATGGACCGAAGGAGCCTGTGACGCGTACGCTGAATGAGAAGGAGGCCGACGCCCTCTTGCGCACAGACTGGCTCTTCCGCATGGAAGGCATATCTCCGCTGATACGCGTTACCGAAGAGATCACCTGGACACGCCAGATGATCGAGCGTTATAGCACGCGCATGAACCCTCAAACCTTGAAGGCTGACACTGCACAACTCAACAATTTGGAAAAAGAACTCGCTGCGCTTGCAAAACCAGCAACGACCAACCAACTGACTGACCTCTATCTAAAGCTCCGGACGCTCAAACGTCAGGTCATGTTCAAAGACCCGGATATCAACTTTTCAAAGCTTCTGTTTATTGATGTGCCTGAGCGCTACCCGCACGAATCCATGCACCGAGTCTATCCGCAGGCGCAACTGAACTGCGGACGGCTGCTGATGCTGGACGGACTGAATCCCGGAGGCAAGCTTACACGTGTCGCGCCCGAGACAGGATCAGGTTGGTTCTGGCGGCCGGAAGTATCGTTTGACGCAAAGAAAATCCTCTTCTGTTTCCGTCCCAACGGCGAGCGCGTATTCCACCTGTATGAAATCAATATGGATGGCACAGGGTTACGTCAGCTCACCTCGGGCAGTTATGACGACATGGACCCCATCTATCTGCCGGACGGAAAGATTGTCTTCCTGACCAACCGGGGCAACAGCTATGCGCGTTGCACCGTGGGACACCCCAGCACACTGGTTGCGCGGTGCGACGCAGACGGCAAGAACATCTATATTCTAAGCGGCGGCAATGAACCGGAATATACGCCGACTCTGTTGCAGGATGGCCGCATCCTCTATACGCGCTGGGAGTACACGGACAAGGAACTGATGCGTATTCAAAGTCTATGGACTGTCAATCCCGATGGCACAGGCACCAGCGTCTACTGGGGCAACCAGAGTTATTGGCCGGATATGCTGATGGAGGCGCATCCAATTCCCGGAGACCATCGCGTGATGTTCGCAGGACATGGACACCACCTGGTCTATAACGCCAGCATCGGCATTGTTGACCGCACGAAAGGGCTCAACTATCCGGACGGGCTGACCAAGGTCACCTGGGACACCCCTTGGGCAGAAGTGGGCAACGGCCCGGCTGAACGCCAGGAGACGCCCCTCTATCACGTGGAAGGAAAATTTGGTGGCTATAAGTCGCCTTATCCGCTGAGCAAGGAGCTCTTCCTTGTCTCTGCCCGACAGCGGTATCGTACCGTGTGGGGAGAAAATCCTCATCCGACCAGTACGCCCTTTTGCATTTACCTGATGGATATCTATGGCAACCGTGAACTCATCTACTCAGGCACCTACAATCTGCTCTATTCCATGCCCGTGATTCCCCGGCAGAAGCCC
Source organism: bacterium (assembly GCA_037133395.1). Classification (GTDB taxonomy): domain Bacteria; phylum Verrucomicrobiota; class Kiritimatiellia; order RFP12; family UBA1067; genus CAIZQW01. The sequence goes on from JBAXOG010000154.1 coordinate 5,175, forward strand.
CCCATTATCCCGGATCAGATTCAATGGGCAGGCGCACAGAAGGACAAGTCACCTGTCAAGAACGGGACCTTCTACAGCGCAGATATCTTTCAAGGCGCTGCGGCGATCCTGCGTGAGAAGGGCAAATTCCTTCGCGTGCTGACGATCGATCACGTCACCTTCACGCTCGGAAAAAAATTACAGGACGTCGAGCATCCGTCTCATCACGCGCACATGCACTCCGGGCCTGTGATGTCCATCACCCACAACGACGGGGTCAAGCGCGTCTTAGGCACGGTGCCGATTGAAGCGGACGGCTCGGTCTTCTTTGAGGCTCCACCGTGCGTGACGCTTCACTTCCAAGTCTTGGACGCCAATCATCGCGCGCTTCACACGATGCGCTCCTTCACCAATCTGATGCCCGGCGAGAACCGAGGCTGTACAGGATGCCACGAAGCAGGTAGTGCAGGTCCTGTGGTTGCAAGAGGAAACGCCTTACAAAAACCGGCGGCCAAACTGAAACCCTATCCAATGGGAGCTGGTTACTCGCTCGGATATGTCCGCGACATTCAACCCATCCTGGACACCTATTGCGGCAAATGCCATCAAGGGAACGGCAAAGGGAAAGAGAAGCTGGATCTCACTTTGCGCAAGAGCGTAGACGGCGGCACCTTCCCGGAGCCCTATCTGACATTGACCCTGGGGAAGAAGCGCCAGATTGGCGCCTTCCCAGGCGTATGCGAAGGAGGCATTGCAGATACGATCCTGGCAGAGGCGCATCCGTGGAAGCCTGAAGATTATCGCACCTTGCCCGCCATGACGAAACTCTCGGCCAACAGTCGCCTTATCTCCATCGCCAGCAGTGGCAAACATCACGATGTCAAGATCGATGAAAACAGTCTGTTCAAACTGATCCTCTGGGTCGATACGCTCTGTCCCTACCGTGGCGAACAGGAGGTGCGTACCATGGATGATCCGGATCCGGAGGATCCGATATTCAGACAATCCAATTATCCACCGCGCGATCCGGAAACTGTGCAGGACGTCTATGCGCAGTCCCCCTACCGTCCTCGTACGCGGACCGCTCCGCTCATCAACCGCGCCTATCGCCAGGACGAATTCCCCACGGTCGAAAGCCGTCTCCCACACGATGAAAACGGCAATATCGTTTCCCCGGTAATCTTTAGCAATGAGGTGAAGAAGGTCGTCAATAAGCTCTTCCGCGCACCTGTCGCCGCAACCGCGCAAAGCACCTATTCAAAAAGAGGTTCATCTACGTTCAACACCCTCAACGGTTCGGGATGTTCTCCGGAGGGAGAGGTCACCACCAACTCCACCGTCTCCACCGCCATGTGGAGCGAAGGAAACGATGTGTGGCTGAACCACGACGCGACCAACACCTGGATCACCTTTGACCTTGGCGTAGAGGTAGTTGTCCGCGGCCTGCATTACTGGGGATACAACCACGCCACTACCGAGCGCCATCGCAACATTCAGACTGCTCAGATTTATGCAGGGAAACGTCTGCCACCCAACGGCGCGGAGTATGCGGAGATGGGCAAGCTGTGGGGCACGCTTGTAGATACCCTGACCTTCCCGCAACCCACAGGAACTGAAGACTACAAAGGCTCATCCCTCTTTTTTGCCAAGCCCGTCAAGACGCGTTACCTTCAGATCTATGTGACCTCCAAGTATCCTGGACGCGACAACTATATCGGCCTCAACGAAGTGCGCTTCTTCTGCGAACCCCAGTAGAAATCAACGCATAAGTTTCGCTTGATTTTAACAGGGTAAAGCGACATGACAAGCGCCCGACTGGTTAGGTTGCCAGTAAACGACACCGGATCTTATGCATGTTTGACATTAAAGCAGGAGACTGGAAATGAATCACCCCCTTGCGCCTTCTGCCATTGCTGAAGTTTAGCAAAAGCTCGTCCATCTGCTATTGCATTCCGGGCAAGCCTGACGCCTTCTTCAAAAGACGCGGCTAAGTCGCCGACAACAAGGACGGCCGCGGCATTGAGGCAGGTCATGTCCGTGCAGGTCTGTGTCCCGCGCCCTGAAAGAATATCCAGAAGCCGGTCCCGCTCGCGCTGGACATCCCCAAAAGCAGCAATATCTTCAAAGCGCGCCGTACGCAAGCCGACCTCTTCTGGCATAATCGTATAAGCCTGGCGTTGCGTTGCAGTGAAGGAGATAATCTGAGTGGGTCCCGTGATCGAGAGTTCATCCATGCCGCCTTCGCGTTCCGAATCCGTCCCGTACACGACCATGCCCTTTTCCACGCCCATGTCGCACAACACATCGGTTGCCAGCGACAAGAGTCTCGGTGCATACACCCCCCGCACCACGCGATCAGGGCGTGCCGGATTAGCAAGGGAAGCAGCGATGTTCAGGGTGGAGCCAAAGCGTATCTGACTCAGTATGCGACCCAAGGCACACGGATGCACCTTGGCGCTCATGCCATTGAAAAGCCCGATGCCACACTCGCAAATGCTCTTGCGGATCGTTTCAATCTCGACATCCACACCGATGCCAGCAGCCTCCAGCACATCAACGGTCCCACATGAGGAGGTCAATGCCCGGGCGCCATGACGCGCCAACGTCGCACCACACGCCGCCGCAACAATCGCCGCGACGGAGCTGACATTGAAGGTCTTGAGCGAGTCCATGCCCGTGCCAGAATTTTCAATCAGTGGCCGCGGCAAGCCTTCAGAGGCATCCACCGTATCCAGCTCCATGATCGCCCGCCACGCACCTTCGACCTCACCGGAGGTCTCACCTTTTGCAACCAAGGCACTCAGAAAAGCCCCCTGTTGAAGATCAGGCTGTTGGCCCTTTAAAATTTCACAGAAGGCGCGATAGGACTCTTCCGAGCTCAAATCCGTATGATTGATTAGTCGCTGAATCAGTTTTCCAAAAGGGGCCAAGTCATTCATGGGTAGAGGTGTACTTTCATTCCGGTTCTGTTTCGCACAAGGTCAAGGGCTTCCGCCAAAGCCGTCAGGGGCAAGCGATGGCTGATCAGGTCGGCAACCAAAATTGCACCTGACGCAATCAACTGGATCGCCTCTTCACCGTGGCGGAAGGCGCAACCATAAGCGCCGACAACGCGTTGTTCAAGATAGTGGATTAAATTAATACTCAAGTTGCTGGGTTCATTGCCTGGCAGGAGTCCAGAGAAGGCAACGAGCCGACCGCGCGGAGCTAATGCAGCAATCGCTTGGTTGTAGGCTTCAACACTGCCCACAGCAGGAATACAGACATCAAAGCGGTCATGGGCGGGAAGCGTCACCACAGCGCCAGCGCGCTCCCGGCGTGCATGATCAGGTTCAATCTGAACAACCTCTGCACCCCGTTGTTTCGCTGCGCGCGCCAGAAGCGTCCCGGCAGGTCCGGAACCCCAGATCGCCACACGTTCCCCAGCTTTTAATTCCGCACGTTCCAACGCATTGAGGCAGCAGGAAAGCGGTTCGGCAAAGACAGCGTCCTCAAAAGAGAGTCCATCGGGTATGCGTAACACACTCTTTACAGGCGCAACCACATGACTCGCAAAGCCGCCATCCCGGTGGAACCCCATGATCTGCATGCCACGGCAAAGATTGTCCGCACCCGCCAGACATTGCGGACATATCCCGCAGGCGGTTCCTGGATAGAGGTAGACTCGTGCGCCCAGCCACGACACAGCCGTCTGTGGGCCGACAGCATCGACAATTCCGACGACTTCTTCTCCGGGAATTCGAGGCAGCGTCAGATCACGATGCCCATGTTCAATGATTTTAAGATCCGTGCGACAAAGGCCGGTTACAGCAACCTTCACGCGCACTTCATGCTGCGCGGGTACGGGCAAGGGTACCTCTTCAATCTCAAAGGCCCCTATTTTATGGATGACAATTGCCTGCATATCGTTCATCAAAGTGGCAAGATTAACATGGGTTTTACCGCCAATTTCTCCTCCAGGACTGATACTCCGAAGGGAGTAAACGGTAACGGGCGACATTCCCCTCATGGAGTGCCATCAGTTCGGTCTCCGCCACTTCAACAAGACGGCTCCGATCCTCTGCCTTCGCATGTTCGGACACAAAGCGACTGATCCATCCGCCGGCCATTTTCTTATCAAGCCGTCCGCGAACCACAGTGGCAACCATGTCCATCAGTTCCTGGCGATACCGCAAACGGAATGGATCCGGTTCGCCCAGCGATTGACGCACAGCGGAATAGCGCGCACATGAACGCTCGTAGGCCCAGATGAACACATCGCGCAGCAGTTCAACACGTGTCAACTCGTAGACACCTAGAATACCGTGGGTGTAGTCCTGCTCTGGGACATCCACAAACGAAAGCGGACAAAAGTTCGCGCGAATCAAAGAAATATTAGCCGCGAGCCGAGACACGCGCTTGTTCACATCTTCAAAGGGCTGGAGGTAGGGCAAATGCACCATGACGAAAAACGCTTTTTCAAACACATCCTCGACGGCATCGGCCGTATGAAGAACCTGTTCAAAACATTCATTGATCAATTGGGGAACCTGAAGCGGCTGAAATACAGTCCCCGTGATACCCACACCTTTTCTCCTGATCCGTCCGCAGGCCTGCGGATCAGGGAGGAGATTTTCTGAAAGCAATGCATGCAGATTGCAGATCGTATAGCGATTGAATCCTATTTCCGCGCTGGTATCCGCCAGCAACTCAATGGCTGCCTTGTGGTTTAGAATCATTTGCGCCTCGCGTGCGTCACGACCCTCGGCATTCTCGCCGAACTCCAACAAACGTTCGGTCTCCAGCAACGAATAGGTATTGCCCTCCAATCGGCTGGAATTCCAGGACAGATCAATTAAAAGGCGGCTGAAAACCTGATGCACATACGTTCCCGGGGGCAGACTTTCCCCGGGAACAGCGCCCAAGGACGAAAGATGCGCCCGAATCTCAGGGGACAAATAGAATGATTCATTGGGACGATACCGATCAAGGAAAGTTCGGTTATAGCCGACTGGTTTCCGGCTGGAAATGGGTGAAGAAACAACAGCCCTTATCCCATCAGCCTCTGGAGAATACATCAAAGCCCCTGGGACACCCACCCGTGTTTGTGCTTCATTTGGGGTCGTCGGAAGGCGATAGCGACGTCCACGTCCCATCCCTTCGGCGGACAACCGCCTTTCGCTAACAAGCAAAGCAACACGACGCTGCAATGTGCGGCGCGGGATAGCATGTTCAAAAGAGCCCGTCAGTTGATCAATAGAGACTGACACTGGGAAACGAGCCACAGCTTGAAGCACAGCTTCGAGTTCTTTTTCTGGTATTCGTTTTGGCATAATCCATATTATGGCGCATTTCGCCATATCGCGCCACAAAAAAAAAATTATATGGCGCAATTAACGGATTCGCGCCACATAAAAGTTCGGTTAGGTGTTAATTGTTCCTTAAAGTGGCAAGATTATACAAGAAGCCCCCTTCAAAAACAAGGCTGTTTGCTGTCTCAGGGGAGGGGAAACAAGTTTAAAAGAAAAAGGAAAAAGCGAACAACGCAGCACACGCGACTCCTTTGACTCTCATCATTTTCTTTTCTCTATTACCGATTATTTTAATTCAATCGTCACCGTGGTCTCTGAACGCGCCTTGACGGTGCATCGGATAAAAAGAAGATGTGCTCCAATGGGCTTGCATTCTTTCACGTCCTTGCACTGTGCAACCACGGATTGCGTGGAATAATCGCCCCATTCGGCAATGCCCATGGGCAAATCATAAGGGTTCGGATTGGCAACGGTGATTGTCCAGTTCTCACGGGTACCGGAGACTGACTTGACGAAGCCCGTGACTTGCGGAATGGCTTTTTCGGATGCAAACGTCTTCGGATCTCCTAAGTAATTGTAGAGCATTTTTGGTACTCGTTGACCCTCTTCAACTGCCAGTTGGCAGTCCGGTCCGGAATACAGGAAGGTCAAGGGATAAGGGCCTTTGGTCAGAGGCGCACCTCGGCATGCGTAGTTCGACACGTCCTGGGTGGGAATGTCGCGGACGAGCATGTGATACGTCGGTGTCACTTTGGGATATTTCTGCCGATAGTGTTCGATGAACTGGGGTTGCGTCATGAAGGTGACGTTCTTTGTTTTGGCATATTTAAAGAACTCGTCCAGCGACTGAGCGTTCAGATTGACCACCTTGCGGTTAGCACTGAGCCTGTCAGTTCCGTCATTGCACGGCCAGGCGAAGGACCACTCCATTTCATGCGCTTCCTGTTGGATGAACAGAGGCACCACCTCGTTCCAGTCGGTGTTGCGCTGGTATTCCTCCAGCAGTTGTTTCCAGTATTCGATCGCCCGGCCATACATGATTCCAGTCCCGACTCCGGAACTTCTTCCCATGTGACGTCACTCTCTTCTTTCATCCCACTCCTTCCGGTCCTCTATGAGAACCTTGTTTGGAGTGTTGAGCTACTCCCCAAAAACTGGACAGTGTGTTAAGATATAAAACTGATCAGTGA
>JBAXOG010000155.1:0-11546 GCA_037133395.1 bacterium
CGCACTCACCTTGCCGACTGTCGCAACGGTGATGGTGAGCCCGATCTCCGGTACGTTGCCTGACAGGGCGGTGTTGTTTACGTGTGGTTCTTCGGGGACGGCCGATGGGACAACCCTGTCGAGCTGGGAGATTATAGGGGCCAAACCTTATAGCAAGGTGATCGTTCGCACCGTAGCAGGACAGAAGCAGGTGCAACTCGTGCAGCAAATTGGTACGATGGTTCGATTTTACTAATCGCGTTCATCAGGGGGCGGGAGGGGGCGGGGAAGTTCTAAAGTTCGAGAGTTCTAAAGTGCTAAAGTTATGCCACGCAATCCGTGCTTCTTAAGCTATCCGAATGAGCCAACGCGGTTACTATCATTCGGTCAATGCGAGTCATAGGGCAAAATAATTTTTAGCATCACATGATACAAAATACTGGGCGTATAGGCGTCCTCGCCTGTACAGCGAAGCATGATGTCTATGGTTGGCGGCTTTGTCGCCGCCAGTGAACAGGCGGGGACGCCTATTCGCCCAAGAAGGCATCCACCCCCAGCACTCCAACATTCCAGTTGAAATTACAGAAAAGAGGATCGTTTTATGAAGAAGCAATTATTACTCACAATGACCATGACCCTGCCGCTGTTGGCCGCAGCAGGGAGCACTATTGGCAACCCAACCAGCCAGTTGCTCTGGTACGACAAACCGGCCACGAGTTGGCAACGGGAGGCTCTACCCATCGGCAATGGCCGCCTGGGGGCAATGATCTTTGGAGAGGTCGGGCAGGACGATATCCAATTCAACGAGGATACCCTCTGGCTCGGTGACGAGACGGATACCGGTGCTTATCAGGCGTTTGGTAATCTTATTGTTGATTTGGGCGGCGGGGATCGTTTGCCGATCGAGTGCACGAGCGGCCAGGTATCGCCTGCGGATCAATCCGTTGCGGCCAGCATCGACGGCGATCCGACTACTCAATGGTGCGTGGGATTCAGAAAGAAGCCGGTCATCTGGGCAAGGCATTTCACGGAGGCGATGGTGGTGAACTCGTATGCGTTCACCTCCAGCAGTAACTCGCCGAACCGTGATCCGAAATCGTGGACTTTGGAAGGTTCAAACAACGGCTTGAACTGGACGGAGCTCGACAAGCGCGTGAACGAACCGCGGTTTCTGAAACGGAATCTGCGGAAAGAATATAGTTTCGCCAACGAACAGAAATTTTCACATTACCGGATCATGTTCTCCGAGCAAGCCACGCCCCCGATCACGCATGTTCAAGTCGCTGAAATTGAGCTGGGCAAGCAGTCCAACGCCGACCTCTATCGAAGGGAACGCGAATTCATCAAACAATCCAAACCCACTGCTTACCATCGCGAGCTCGACATCAGTCGCGCGGTTCACACCGTCACCTACACCAAGAATGACGTGACTTACCGGCGGGAGTACTTTGCCAGTAAGCCGGCTCATACGTTGGTATTCCGCTTTACCGCTGACAAGTCCGCTGCCTACACCGGTACGATTACGTTGACCGATGCGCACAAGGCTACCGTCAGCGTTGAAGGAAACCGACTGACGTCAAAAGGGAATCTGGACGGTTACATCGTCAGGAACGCGAATCCGTACACCATCACTCTTGACTACGAAGCCCAAGCTGTGGTGCTGAACGACGGCGGCACCGTCGAAGCCAAAGACGGGCAGATACACTTCTCGAAGGTCAACACGCTCACCATTTTGCTCAATGCCGGCACTGATTACGTCAACCAGCGCAATCAAAAATGGCGTGGCAAACATCCGCACGACGCCATCACCCAGCAATTGTCCGAAGCCAGCAAAACTCCGTACGACCAACTTCTCGCGGATCACATCAAGGATTATCAGTCGCTCTTCAGCCGTTTATCCATGAATCTTGGAGCTGCGCCCGAAGCTTCCCATGCACTTTCCACCGACCTTCGCCTGGCGCAGTACATGGGCACAAATTCCGTTGCCGGCAAGAGTGTTGCAGATCCGGAGTTGGAAGTCCTGCTGTTTCAGTATGCGCGCTACCTGATGATCGGTTGCTCACGACCCGGCGACTTGCCTGCCAATCTTCAGGGCCTGTGGAACAACAGCAATAACCCGGCCTGGCGGTGCGATTACCACAGCGACATCAACGTCCAGATGAATTACTGGTTTGTGGATGTGGCCAATCTCAACGAATGCTTTCAGCCTTTTGCCGAGTGGCTGCACTCGGTGATTCCGGTCCGCCGCGACGCCACGAAGAAGGAGTATGGCACACGCGGTTGGATGATGCGGTCAGAGAACGGCATTTTTGGTGGATCCACTTACCGGTGGGTGCCAGGCGATTCATCCTGGCTGGCGCAGAATATCTGGGATCATTACGCGTTCACCCGCGACCAGGAGTACCTCAAAACACGGGCGTATCCCATCATGAAGGAACTCTGTGAATTATGGGAAGATTTTCTGAAGGAAGGTCCCAACGGAACCCTCATCAGCCCGGCAAGCGTGTCGCCGGAGCATGGGCCGTTGCTGGAAGGTAACTCGTACGAACAGCAACTGGCGTATGATCTCTTCTCAAACTATATTGAAGCCTCGCAAGTGCTCGGTGTTGACGAGACTTTCCGCGCCAAGGTGATAGACATGCGCACGCGTTTGCTGGGTCCGCAAATTGGCAAATGGGGTCAACTTCAGGAATGGGCGGAAGACCGTGACAAACCCACAGACCAGCATCGGCACCTCTCGCACCTGATTGCTGTTTTCCCAGGTCGCCAGATCGCGCCAATGACCACACCCAAACTGGCCGAGGCCGCCAAGGTCTCGCTGAATGCCCGTGGCGATACGGCAACTGGCTGGAGCCGTGCCTTGAAAATCAGTGTCTGGTCCCGTCTCCTGGATGGTGACAGATCCTACAGTATCCTGAATTCCATGCTCAAAGAGATGATCGTGCCCAACCTGCTGAATACTCATCCGACATTCCAGATCGACGCTAATTTTGGTTACGCGGCAGGTGTCTGCGAAATGCTGATCCAGTCACACCTAGGCGAAATCAATCTCTTGCCGGCACTCCCGAAAGCATGGCCCACTGGGAACGTCAAAGGCATCTGTGCCCGCGGCGGCTTTGTGGTCGATATGGCCTGGAAAGATAGCAAGCTCACAGAAGCACGCATCAGTTCGAATCATGGCGGCACCATTCCTATACGTTACGGCGATAAAATCATCCAATTGGAAACCAAGAAAAACGAGAGCTATACCCTGAACGGCAAGCTCGAAGCAAAGGAATAAAGGAATATTGGAATAAGGCTCTATCGGGAGGGCGATCGGATCGACCGAGGGACGGCGATCCGCCGTCCCTCCGACGGATTGCGCGGATTGGCATGGATGAATACGAACATCGAACGTCGAATTTTGAATTTGTGAAGTTATAGGCGAGAGGACGTAGATTATGAGATTCTTGAACATGATGGCATGTGTTGGGTTGAGTGTGACGGTGGCGGGATCTGCCTTTTGTGCGGAGGTGCAATCTCTGCCGGAAAAAGGTTCGAGTACGGCTTCGAATGAAAAGGTCATCCTGACGCCTCCTGCCCCTTCAACGCCGCGAATCAACGGGGCTTCGGTTTTTGGAGTGCGTCCGGGATCCCCGTTTCTCTACACGATTCCGGCGACAGGGGATCGCCCAATGACTTTTTCAGCGGAAGGGCTTCCTTCAGGTCTCTCGCTCGACCCTTCAACGGGGCAAATCACGGGTTCTCTTTCCAACCTCGGCACCAATCTGGTCATGTTGATCGCTTGCAACGCGAAGGGGGAAGCGAAGCGGCCATTTAAGATTGTTGTCGGTGAGCAGATCGGGCTCACTCCGGCCATGGGCTGGAATACCTATACCTGTTGGGGGACCAGCTTTAAGCGAGAACACGTTCTTCGTGCGGCCAAGGCCATGAAAGCGGCCAAGCTCGATGAGCATGGTTGGTCCTATATCAATATGGACGACGGGTGGCAGGGAATCCGCGGCGGAGCCAGCAATGCACTCCAGCCCAATGAACTATTCGCCGACATGAAAGGGTTGGTGGATCAGATCCACGCCTTGGGGCTCAAGGCCGGCATTTACCACAGCCCTTGGGTGATGACGTATGGGAGCCGCTGCGGGGGAACCTCGGAGGATCCGAAAGGGATTTGGGATCCCAAGCAGTGGCCGCGAGAAAAAATAGTCTCTAACAAAAAGATTCTGCCCAGGGCCATCGGCCGTTATTCCTTTGTTGAAGTCGATGTCCGACAATTCGCCGAGTGGGGATTTGATTACCTCAAGTATGACTGGAATCCGATCGAGGCTCCCGACGTGATCTTGGTGCACAACGCCCTTCGTCGTTCTGGAAGGGACCTCATCCTGAGCCTTTCTAATAGCACTCCGTTCAAGAACATCAAGGACATCGCACCGCACGCTGAATCGTGGCGGACAACGGGCGACATTTTAACCGTGACTTGGAAAAAGGTGATTGAATTCGCGTTTGCACAAATGAAATGGGCTCCGTACCAGACCCCGGGGCATCTCATCGACCCTGATACGATTGAAATTGGAATTGCGGGGAAAGGGAAGAAGCCCAAGCCACTCACCCCCGACGAGCAATATACGCACGTCTCCCTCTGGTGTATGCTCTCCGCCCCGCTCCTTCTCGGCTGTGATCTGGAACGCCTCGACCCCTTTACGCGTGGGCTCATCACCAATGACGAAGTGTTGGCCATTGATCAGGATGAACTCTGCAAGATTCCAACAGCCGTCACGAATACCGACGAGGTGAAGATCCTGGTCAAAGAACTTGCCGACGGGAACAAGGCAGTGGGGCTTTTCAATGTGAGCGATAAACCTGCAACATTGACCTTGGACTGGAAGCAGGCAAAGCTCACGGGAAAGCAGAACCTTCGCGACCTGTGGCGTCAGAAGGATCTGGGAACATTTTCCGACACATACTCTGCGGAGATTCCTTCGCATGGATGTTTGCTTCTAAAGGTCTCACCAGCAGGAGTCTTATGAAAATAGCTCTTCTCATCCCCCTGTTGCTGGCACCGCTGGCCGCGCTGCATGCCAACGAATTGAAACTGGCCGCCGTGTTTTCCGATCACATGGTTTTGCAGCGCGAGAAACCCATGCCGGTGTGGGGCTCGGCCGATCCCCATGAGAAACTGACCGTTGAATTTGCAGGGCACAAACAATCGGTCGCAGCCAATGCAGACGGCACGTGGATGGTCAAACTGGATGCGATGAAGGCGAGCGATGAAGCGTGCGACTTGATCGTTCAGTCGGAAATCAAAGATCGAAAAACAAAAATCAGCGATGTTCTCGTCGGGGATGTCTGGGTTGCCAGCGGGCAGTCAAACATGAATTGGGCCATCCGACAGGATAGCCAGGGATCAATGGCCTTGACCCGTTGCGCTGATCCGGGGTTACGCCTGTATCACACGGAACAGGGACAGGGTTGGATGGTCTGTGCGCCTGAGACGCTTGGAGGAAAATATGGATGGAGCGACAAGGGATTTTCCGCAACGGCTTACTACTTTGGTGCCGAACTGCGGAAAAACGTGAAGTGCCCCATCGGACTGATCCAGTCCACTGTTGGCGGTACGACAATCGAACGGTGGATGGCGCCGGAGACGATTAAGGTGCCGCTCAATCTCTCCACCTATCGAGCGGGAGAAGGGGCTTGCTTCAAAGCGTTGATCGCTCCGCTCATCCCGCTGGGAATCAAAGGAGTCATTTGGTATCAGGGCGAGAGTAACAGCAGCACATTGGAGCGGGCCAAGGAGTATGCAGTGCTGTTTCCACGACTGATTGAGGGCTGGCGTCAAGTGTGGAATCAAGGGGATTTTCCATTTCTCTTCGTCCAGTTGGCTGCCTTTGGTGGACACCCTGAATGGTCTATGCCGCAACTGCGCGAAGCGCAACAAAAGACCTTGGCCTTGCCGATGACTGGGATGGCCACTGCGATTGATCTTGGGAACCCCTTGGATGATATCCATCCTGCGGGCAAGTCCGAAGTGGGCAGGCGCCTCTCGCTTCTGGCCCGGCGGATTGCCTACGGCGAACAACTCGTGGATGCCGGCCCGCTTTACCGTTCAATGACAGTCGAGGCTGGAAAAATGCGAATCGCTTTTACCAATCTCGGCAGTGGTCTCGTGACCGGTGAACCAGTCTGGACGTATAATGGCAAGCCCATCCCTCATAGCCAGCATGTTCTCGGATTTGAGCTCGCAGGTGCCGATGGTCGCTACATTCCAGTGGAGGGAGACATTGATGGCAATGAAGTGGTGCTCGCGTCGCCGTGCGTCCCGCAGCCTGTCGCCGCACGCTATGACTGGGCGATGTGTCCGACACCCCAGGGCAATTTGTACAACAAAGAAGGACTTCCTGCTTTTCCTTTTCGAACAGATACAGCAGGGGACATGTCTGTCGCAACGCCTTCCCGAGATATCGTCAGCATCCGTGGCATGGTATTCGGAAACTGCCTGAGTTTGGGGAAGGGCGAGTCGAACGGGTTGTGCGCCTGGTGGAATCAATTCGGTATTCGGTACGCAGAGATGATCAGCTACTGGATGCCGCAATGTCCGGTCAAGGTTTCCGATCCATCGGTTCGGGCTACTGTCTACCTGCGCAAGGGTGGAAAAAAAGCCATTGTGCTGGGGAGCTGGTCGAAAACCCCGGTATCTGTCGTGCCGCAAATTGATTTCGCAACCTTGGGATTGGATCCAGCAAAAGTGACCTTGCAGGCGCCCGCAATTCCCGAGTTTCAAACTGAAGCGACTTTCAAAGTGGGCGATGCCATTCCGATTGCCCCCGATGGCGGAATCATTCTTGTGCTGGAGGACGGCGAGGCAAAATAAAGAGCCCACAGAGTTTATTTATTGCGGTTATAGAATGTTGTTAAAGGGGTAACTCGGCCGGTAACCCAGCCCAATGCGTGGGTTACGGCAGTGAAAAATAAACTCCCGACACTGAAGCAGAAGTGGAAAGCAAAGAGGTGTCTATCACGCCTTTATCTAAAGAGATTGGATCCGTGAAAGTGGGACCGCCATGATCTTTTCAGCAAGCGGAAATTCATGATCCCCAGCGTGAATAACCGTTAATTGTGTCAATTTCAAATCGTTTATCGCATGGCGCATGGAGGGTGTCAGATGTGGGGAGGAAGAGCACTTGAATTCGAACCCCCATCTCATCTTTCCACGGATAAAAAGCAGATCAAGTTCTGCGCCGCCATGTGTCGCCCAAAAATAGAATTCTCCAGGTTCTGCCCCCAGATGGCGGACGATTTGATCCAAGGCAAATCCTTCCCAAGACGCTCCCATTTTAGGGTGCCCCGACACATCCTCTGGCGTTCGCAGATTGAGCAATGCATGTAGCGTTCCGCTGTCACGAATATAAATCTTCGGTGCCTTGACTTGCCGCTTGGAAATATTCTCATGCCACGGAGCAAGTTGGTAGATCATTAAAGCCGAAGTCAATTTATCAAGATATCCCCTAACAGTCGTGTCTGCCACACCAAACGAACGGGCAAATTCCGATGTATTCCAGATTTGCCCATGGTAATGGGCAAGCATCGTCCAGAATCGACGCATGGTTTCAGCGCTGACATGAAACCCTAATTGAGAAAGATCACGTTCCAGAAAAGTACGAATATACCCCTGCCGCCATTCATGACTTTCAGGCAATGAGGCCGCAAGATAGGAAGGCGGCAAGCCACCCCTAAACCACAGTTTCTCCATGTGAGAAACGCCAACTTCCGCGAGCATAAGCCCGCCTATTTCGTGGTAATAGATTCTCCCTGCCAAACTTTCGGATGTTTGCCGGAGCAAATCAGGCGATGCGCTTCCCAGTACGAGGAACCGCGCAGGATTAGGCGTTCGGTCTGCCAGAACGCGCAACACATTAAAAATATCGGGAAGACGTTGAATCTCGTCGATCACAACAAGCCCCTTTAACTTTTTTAAGGCCAACATTGGATCACTTAGACGCGCAATATCTTCTGGATTTTCAGCATCAAAAAACGAAACAGGGGAATCCCATTCCTTGGCGAGCATCCGCGCCAACGTTGTCTTCCCGACTTGACGCGCACCTGTGATTGCCACTACACGATGCCTCGCCAGCAACTCTTGCACACGAAGAATCTGTTTATTTCGATTAATCATGTGTTCAATGTACCATGAAAGTTCGGTTAAGTAAACCGAATTTTCATGGTAGATGAAAGTGGGGGTGGAATTCATTTTATTTGAAATGTCCTCTCTCCTGTAGTAATTTTTACGACAAGACGAGGCGCGTTCATTGTGTTAAACTGTGACTGTAAATGAGTAATGGGGGGAAACTATGAGAAAAACAATTCTATCTGCAATGCTATCACTCGGCGCCTTGCATGTATCCCTTGCCGCTGTTGAGGAGCGCAAAATACCTAAACCGACGCCCCCGCAACTTGCTTGGCAGCAGGCGGAACTCGGCGTGATATACCACCTCGACCCGCGTACGTTTCATGGCAAGGATTTCGCGCAGGGCGAGCTTCGTTATAAACCGGTGAAGGATATCAACATGTTCAATCCCACGGAGCTCGACACGGATCAGTGGTTGAAGGTCGCCAAGAGTATGGGGGCTCGGTTCGCGATCATCGTCGCCTCACACGAGACAGGGTTACGTTTGTGGCAGTCGGATGCCAACCCATTCTCCCTGAAAGCCGTGCGCTGGGGGGATGGCAAGCGCGATATCGTGGCGGAATTTTTTGCTTCGTGTAAAAAGTACGATATCAAGCCGGGGGTCTTCATGGATGTGCGATGGAACACGCAACTGGCCATCGTGGACTTCAAGGTCACCAAGAGGAGCCCTCTGACCCAGGCTCAATACAAGACCCTGATCGAAAAGGAGGTCGAAGAGATCTGCTCACGCTACGGCCAGCTATTTGAACTCTGGTTTGATGGTGGATCGGGGCCAGGCCCGAAGGATGGCGGACCAGATACGCTCGGGATCGTGGAGAAGTATCAGAAGAACTGTCTTTTCTATTTCAATCAGGACCGTGGCGATGTCCGCTGGGGTGGTAGCGAGACGGGCACTGTTCCCTATCCGTGCTGGGCGACATTTCCGGCCAGCTCCATGGGGGACCCCCAAAATCTCAGAAATCTATTCCCCCTGCTGAAAACTGGCGCCCCTAGCGGCGACTACTGGATGCCTGCCATGTCCGATGCTCCTTTGCGTAATCATAATTGGTTCTGGGACGAGGGTGAAGATCAGAAGATTCGTCCGCTCAAGGCGCTTGTGAACATGTACTATAACTCCGTGGGCCGCAACTCCACGTTGATTATCGGACTCACGCCGGACACCCGTGGGTTGATTCCCGAGCCCGACGTGAAACGCTGCGCGGAGTGGGGCGATGCGATCCGAAACGACTTCAGCAACTGCGTCGGACAAACTCAAGGGGCGGGAAATTTCATCGAACTGGCTTTGCCAAAACCCGAAACATTCGACCTCATCGTCCTGCAGGAAGACATCAGGCAAGGCGAACGCGTCCGCGCATTTGTCCTAGAAGCCCTGCAAAATGGCACGTGGCAACCGCTGGCAAAGGGAACCTGTATGGGTCATAAGTTTATCCATCGCCTTGAAAAGCCGATTACAACGGACAAGCTTCGCCTGAAAATTGAGGCATCCATCGCCACGCCGGTCATTAGCAAGATGGCCATCTATCTTAAAAAATAGGAGCAACTGCATGAAAGGTAAGACTACGATGAAACAATTAACGATGACTACGAAACAAATGCTAAGTTTATTGACGCTGAGCTTATTGGCCTCTCTTGCAGGCCAGTGCGCTCAATCTGTGGAGACGGATGTTTGCATCTACGGCGGGGGCGCTGGTGGGGTCACGGCGGCTGTGGAGGCTGCCCGACATGGAAAGAAAGTAGCGCTCCTGGTGTTTAACAATCACGTGGGCGGAATCAGTTCGTCCGGTCTTGGCGCAACGGATGTCGGCGATCCTGGAGATGCCTACATCCAGGGATTGGCGCGTGAGTTTTATACACGAATCGGCGCCAAGTACGGGGAAGCAAAGGCGAAATGGGCTTTTGAGCCGCATGTTGCGGAGGAAGTTTTTAATGAGATGCTCAAGCAACCTGGGATCACCGTGTATCTCGGACAACGGCTTGCAAAGACAACGATGGCGGGCCAGAAAATAACGGAGATCGCCATGGAAGAGGGGAATGTCTTTCGGGCAAAAATGTTCATCGATGCGACCTACGAGGGCGATCTGCTCAAGCAGGCAGGGGTTAGCTATACGGTTGGTCGCGAAGCCAACGCACAGTACGACGAAACCATCAATGGCATTCGGTTAACAACAGGTCAACAGCAGTTACCCGATAAGATTGATCCCTACATTAAACCGGACGATCCAACCAGCGGGTTACTGCCGGGAATCAATCCTGAGCCACTTGGGCCGATTGGCTCGGCGGATTCCAAGGTTCAAGCCTATTGCTATCGGATGGTTCTGACCGGCAATCCCGCGAATCGAATCCCAGTGGATAAGCCGATTGGCTACAAAGAATCCGATTACGAATTGCTTTTCAGAACCATTGAGGCCGGCCAGACAAATCACTTCTTTAAGACCACGGGCATGCCAAACAGGAAGACGGATTCCAATAATGACTCGGGGATGTCCTGCGATTACATCGGCTACAACTACGATTACCCGGAGGCCGATTACGCGACTCGGGCCAAGATTGACAAGGCCCATGAAAACTGGCAGCGCGGCCTGATTTGGACTTTGCAAAACCATCCGCGTGTGCCTCAGGCCATCCGCGCAGCTCATGCGAGATTGGGACTGCCTGCCGATGAATTTAAAGACAACAATAACTGGCCCTATGAACTCTACGTCCGCGAAGCCCGCCGGATGGTTTCCGACTATGTCCTGACCGAGAAGGATTGTACGGGGCGGGTAGTCGCTCCTGATTCTGTGGGGCTAGCCGCCTACACCATGGACTCCCATAACTGCCAGCGCATTATTTACAAGGGATTCGTGAAAAACGAAGGGAATGTGCAGAAGCGTCTTTCCAAGCCGTTTCCCATTTCATACCGGGCCCTGGTTCCCAAAGCCACCGAATGCTCGAACCTGCTTACGCCATGGAGTGTCTCCTCTACGCACATTGCCTTTGCCTCTGTCCGGATGGAACCTGTTTACATGATCCTTGGGCAGTCTGCTGCAGCGGCGGCGTGCATCGCCATTGATGACGATTGCGCGGTCCAGAAGGTCCCCTACGAAAAATTGAAATCCTTGCTGCTCAAAGAAGGGCAGGCGCTCTTCAATGACGCCCCCAGCCTACGTTAGAACTTCCCAACATATACCACTGTCGAAAAGTATTTAGACCATAAGAAGGGGGCGCATCTGCGATTCGTTGCAACCCCTGGGCGTATAGGCGTCCTCGCCTGTACAGCGACCTGTCCGCCGTCTCGTCCGCCGTAGGCATCGCGTAGGCGGAAGCCTTTGCGTAGGCGGAAGCGTGGTGTCTATGGCTGGTCCGGCAGCTGCCGGACCAGTGTACAGGCGAGGACGCCTATACGCCC
>JBAXOG010000156.1:0-11505 GCA_037133395.1 bacterium
GTCTAATTGTGAATACAATAGTTCGTACATTAACGGGGGTTCTTGAGACAGTCAAGGCTGTATTTAAAAAAAGCGGAAGAAAGTGATCTTTGAAACACCACTCATTGCGATTGTGGGCGGAGTATTGTATGATTAAATTTGAAATGAAGCGATATGATGGAGACGGTTTGGTATGAAACATTTTTTTTATTCATCGATAAGTTCTTGGCTAGGCATGGTTCTTCTTGCTCAGGTGTCGGCTTCTGCTTGGGCGGCAGAGAAGAATAACCTGCCTCCGCCTGACGCGCGTACGCTGCGGTGTATCCAGGGCTGGAACGTGCGGGTGGATGATCGTTTGTTCGTGTCGCCGAACGACACCCTCGGCACGCGGGTACTCAGCTTGCTCGAAGCTAAGCTGGTCGATATCACCTTTGTCGTTCCTTCTGAACCCCTCAAGAAGTTACAAGCGGTGACAATCGTTCTGGATCTCGCTCATGGCTCCTTGCACAACATGCAATATCATCCCAGTGCTGATTGGTTACAAGGACATGGTTATGCTACCAATCTGGTTAAGTGCGTCCACATTCCAGAAGCGAAGGATTTGCTCAAGTCGCGAAGTATCAACGAGCAACCGTGGGTGGTTTTACATGAGCTCTCTCATGCCTATCACGATCAAGTTTTGGGCTTTGACGAGTCGCGTATTCTGCGGACGTTTGAGAACTATAAGAAGAGCGGACACGGTGATAATACACTCCTCTACAATGGAACCCGCGTGCGGCATTACGGACTGACGGACCAGAAAGAGTTCTTTGCCGAAATGACCGAAGCCTATTTTGGTATGGATGATTTCTTTCCCTTCAATGCCGCTGAGCTGATGACGGCAGAGCCCGAGATTTTTGAACTTATGAAAGCAATTTGGGGACCACTCGCCTTTGATCGGACAGGTCGTTCAGTCAAGCACGTATCCGTCAGTCCGTAGTCATCCGCGTTTCAGCGGTCATCCATGCAATCTCACCAAAACATGAGTTAATTATAAAGGGAAACATGAACACAGTAAAAATCCGAGTCATCAGCTGTAGCATTTTCATCGCTTTCTGCCTTTCGATCGGGCAAGCACTTGTTGCCGCGGAGATGTCCGCTTCCAGTGTCCCATGCGAATGGATTAAAGAAGCAGCCCCGAAAGTCGAACGCGAACTGGTTGCAAAATATGGTGAAGTGCAACGTATCCGCATTCATCGCGGACTGGTGCAGGTCAATCAATTTTGGCGGGCTGAAGATGGCAATGCCGCCGTGTATGAAGCCTTTGTTCTTCAAAATTTTGCGGGCAATCAAGAGGCACTGGACACGTTGTTTAACCGCTTCGAGCGTCTGCTCGAAAAGCTCGGCGGACACCTCACCGAACTCCGATACGAATTTCGTCTTCAGACCGATCTTGCTAGCGGTCCGATCTTGCCGGTCGATGAAGCGTTCGCGGCGTATGAGCCTGGCGCGCACATCAATGATGATTTCTTTGGCAACAAGCTTGCGTTTATGGTGTTGCTCAATTTTCCACTCACCACGCTGGAACAAAATCTTGCGGAAGGGTCCAACTGGTCACGTCGGCAGTGGGCGGAGGTACGGCTGGCACAGCAGTTTTCAAAACGCATACCCGCCAACATTCAGCAGGATCTTTCTGATTCCGTGTCGGATGCGGAGATCTACATCAGCCAATATAATGTCTGTATGCACCATGTGTTAAACGAAAAGGGTGAGCGTTTGTTTCCTGCCAAACTTCGTCTCAGTTCGCATTGGGGACTGCGCGACGAAATCAAGGCGCAATATAACAACGGTACGAACGGGCTTGCGCGCCAGCGTTTGATTCTGAAGATTTTAGAGAAGGTCATCGACCAGTCCATCCCCGCAGCCGTGATCAATAATCCGTTGGTGGATTGGACTCCAGCCAGCAACGAGGTCAAGGCATCCTCTGTCGTGGATATCGAGCCGGATCCTTCCTGTAAGGGTCTGACAGTCAGCAATGTGGCTGAGCCGAACACGCGCTATGCCAAGTGGCTGAAAGTCTTCCAAGCCTGCAGACAGGTGGATCCCTATTCGCCAACAGCGCCGACACTTATTGCGCGCCGCTTCGACGAGGATCGGCAGATGAGCGAAGCACGTGTCAAGGCAATGCTCGAGCAGTTGCTGACATCCTCTCAGCTTTCGGAAGTCGGGAGGCTCATCGAAAAGAGGTTGGGCCGTCCGCTAGAACCGTTTGATATCTGGTACAACGGATTTCGTCCACGTTTAATCGATAGCCAGCAAAAGCGGGATGCCATGGTCCGTTCGAAATATCCGACTCCTGAAGCATTCCTCAAGGGCATACCTGACATACTGAAGAAGCTGGGCTTCAGCGCTGAGCGTGCGGCCTTTCTGAAGGACAACATTTCCGTTCAGGCAGGACGTAACGCCGGGCACGCCATGGGCGGCGCCATGCGTGGACAGAAGGCCCGACTGCGTGTACGTTTTGGCGATGATGGTTTGCTGTTTCAGGATTTTAATGTGGCGATGCATGAATTGGGTCATGTTATTGAGCAGACGTACTCGCTCAATCTGGTAGACCACACGCTCCTGCAGGGTGTTCCGAACACCGCGTTTACCGAAGGGCTAGCGATGTTGTTGCAAGGTCATGACCTTGAGATGCTAGGCCTTGCAAAACCGGATGCCACGTCTGAGGCACTGACGACACTGAACGATTTCTGGGCCACTTGCGAAATCGCCATCATGGCACTGTGCGACATGGAGGTCTGGCATTGGATGTACGCGCATCCAGAGGCCACACCTGCAGAGTTGAAAGCAGCCACACTCGACATTGCCCGTAACCTCTGGAACACCTACTACGCGCCAATTTTTAAACAGCGTGATTGTATATTACCTGGCGTTTACTCGCACATGATTAACAACGTTCTGTATGTGCCAGATTATCCCGTGGGGCACCTGATGGGCTTTCAGATTGAAGAACAGATGAAGAAAGCAGGAAAAATCGGTCCTGAATTTGAGCGCATCACCATCATGGGGAACGTCACACCCGATCTCTGGATGAAGCATGCCACTGGCGCGCCTGTCGGCGCAGAAGCAATGTTAAAGGCGACCCGGCGTGCTTTGGACAAGACCGCTCAGCAATAGGTAAGCCCGCCGCCCAGGGTTCCGGGAATAAACCGACGGGTAACTTTTTTCAAATGGCTAGTCGTAAGCCTGGGCGTATGGGCGTCCTCGCCTGTACAGCGACCTATCCGCCGTAGCCGTGGCGTAGGTAGAAGCCGGATGATTATGCGGGTCCGGCAACTGCCGGACCCGTGTACAGGCGCGGACCCTCCTACGCCAAGGCTACGGCGCGGCAGGCGCCTATACGCCCAGCAAGGCATCCAACCTCATAATTCCAACATTCCCAACAATTCTACTTCAACGTTTTGATGCGGATGTTCTTGACCTCCGTCCACATGGCTGTTCCGGCGTGGAGTTGAATCGCCATGGTACCGTCAAAGAATGCATTTTCATGCTCGTCTGTGAAGTCGAGGATGAGCGAGCCATTCAGGTAATGCTGAATATGGTTTCCCTTGGCGATGATGACGATGTCGTTCCAGTTGTCAACCTTCATGATCTTCTTGAAAGCTTCCTGATCAACGATGGTTTCCAGAACTGTCTTCTTGGGTTCACCTTTTTTCCAGATTGCTTTTTCACCCGCCAGGCAGATACGTCCGCGCTTGCCTCTTTCGTCGTAGATGAATCCCGGAACATTGGGAAGGCCATCTGAGTTCCGCAGTTCATGCTGATACCCCTTCATCTGCCATTTCGTAGGTGCAGTCTCCCCAACTGGCTTTGAACGATATTGGATACCTGAATTGTTTGCGGTGGAACAGCGATAGGAGAGTCGTAATTCAAAATCCTTGGTTTCGCCCGCTTTCCATACGATGAAGGTGTTACCTTTTGCGGGGTTCGTTTTTGTTGTTTCGCCACGGATGGCACCATCCTTAACGCTCCAGAATTTCGGGTCGCCGTCCCATCCAGTCAAATCGTTCCCATTGAAGATTGGTTTCATGTCTGTCTCGGGTGGCGGTTCCTTAGCATAAAGCATCGAGAAGCTGAGGGTTGTAACGAGTGTGGCAAAAAGAAGCTTATTCATGAGTTTGTCCTTTAATGATGAGTTAATCTCGCATTGATAAATCGCAGTTACTATAGCAGACCCTTTGACTGTTTACAAAAAGATATTTTAGACCTATCAAAATGATACCTGTGGCTTGACCTGCGTCATCATATTGTTTAAAATAACTCCCATTCAAAAACAAGGGGGAAATCGATTGAAGAAGATACCGTTTATAGTCGGGGTTTTGTTAGCCTGTGCGGCATGCACGGGTTATTCCGCGGAGTTACTGGAATCAGATTGGCTGTTTCAATGCGACAATAAAGTGTCTGCAGAGACGATCAGCAAAGAAATCGGTTACACGCGTGACATGATTAAGCGCGTAAAAGGGTCAGATTTAGCAGGCGAACTTAAAAAGTTGGAGGCGCTTGAAAAGCAATCTGTAACGCGTGCCAGCGAAGAAGATTTAAAGTCGCTTTATATGGATGTGCGTCGCGTCAAGCGTGCGCTGATGTTCAAAAATCCGCTAATTGATTTTGATCGGGTTCTCTTGATTGACAATCCCTATCCCATGGGTAAACCAGGCGATGCAACGGATGAATGGGGCCATGAGGCACGTCATCGTAACGGATTCATGGCAGAGGATGGCGGAAAACTGATTACGGTTAAGTTGGATTGTTCAAAGGTGCTTATGCCTGGGGATGAAGGTGTGGCAGACGTGTTGCCACAGCAGCATGGCAGTTACTGGCGGCCAGATCTGTCGTATGACGCGAAGAAGATTGTCTTTAGCTATCGCCCAATCGGCGAAAAATCGTTCCACTTGTATGAGTGCAATTCAGATGGAACGGGTTTTACACAGTTGACGCGCGGTGATTATGACGACTTGGATCCCGTTTATCTGCCGGATGGCAAACTTGTCTTCTGTACAGGCCGTCAGCACAGCTATGTGCGTTGTATGCCCATGACGCACTCGTTCGCGATGGCACGCTGCGATGGCGATGGCAAGAACATTTACATTCTTTCCGCAAACGGCGAACCGGAATATCAGCCCTCTGTGATGAATGATGGACGTGTGATTTTTACACGGTGGGAGTATACCGATAAGGCACTGTGGCGTGTGCAAAGTTTATGGTATATGGATCCGGATGGTTGCGCTGTGCAGGCGTTCTGGGGTAATCAGAGTGTTTGGCCGGATGTCTTGACCGAGGCGCGTGCCATTCCGGGTAGTAAAAAGGTGATGTTCACTGGACTGGGACATCATGCCTGGTTTGATGGCGCCATTGGCATGATTGATCCGGAGAAGGGACTCAACTATCCTGAAGGACTCTATCGCATCACACGAGAAACGCCATGGCCGGAAGTAGGGAACGGCCCTGCTGATCCTCCTCCTCATGTCGATTATCACGCGGCTGGGAAATTGTATGCTTACAAGACTCCCTATCCTCTGTCCGAAGAACTCTTCCTTGTTTCCGCTCGCGAAGGACATCGTCTTTATAGCGGCAAGGGTGGACGCGAGAACACCTTTCGTCTTTATCTGATGGACGTATATGGCAATAAGGAATTGATCTACAAAGGCGCTTACAACGCTTACCACGCCATACCGTTTAGAACACGCACGCGTCCCGCGGTGATGGCCGACAAGGTGAAGTGGCCAAAGATCACTGAAGGCACGGGTGTCAAGCAAGAGACACTCGCTCCTGCCACATTCTACAGCAATGACGTCTTTGAAAATGCACCGCCAATCTTACGCGAGAAGGGCAAGTTTTTGCGCGTGGTTCAGATGGATCCCAAGACCTACACAACCTGGAATAAGACGGTTCAGCATGATGGGCCCGCTATCAGCGTATTTCAAGCAGATGGCGTGAAGCGTATTCTCGGCACAATCCCGATTGAATCAGATGGCAGCGTGAACTTTGAAATTCCGCCAGGACAATCCATCTTCTTCCAGATGCTGGATGAGGAAGGTCGTGCAATTCATGTGATGCGCAGCTTTGCAAATGGTATGCCAGGGGAGAATCGGGGCTGCTTTGGTTGTCATGAAACCAGTATGAAGACGCGTACCTCTCAGGGTGCCGCCCTTTCACGTAAAGGGAAAGCGCTGAGCAAAAAAGCTGTGAAATTGACGCCTCCGCCATGGGGTGCCGAAGAGAGCATCGGTTACAAGCGCTTTGTGCAACCTGTTCTGGATAAGTATTGTGCTAAATGCCATACCAAGGAAGATTCGAGGGCGATGAAGGCCTTCAATACCACGTATCGTCCCTCCACCCATGGTTGGCGGTCAAACGTTTATGATCGCCCGGAAGACATCAGTCCCTTTGCTGAACCGTATTATACCTTGGTGGACGGTGCCTGCGGATGGGGAGGTTCAAAAGTAAAAAATGAAAAGGGTGTGCCTAAGAATCTTGCAGGTGTCTTTATCGTTGAAGGATACTCAACGATGGACCCCAAAAATCTTGAAACGCTTCCTCCCTATTCAGCCTTCTCGCCGGTCAGTCGCTTTATTCAAATGGCCTGCAGTGGTGAACATAAAAATGTAAAGGTGACGGGAGTGGATCGCGAACGTCTGATTGCATGGGTTGATTGCAATGGTCCGTTTTTGGGTGATGAAGAAATTCGTAAAATGTATGATCCCTGGTCTCCTCAAATCGAAACGAAGATTATGCCTGTTCGTCCGCGTATTGGGACAGCACCGCGCATCAATCGTTTTAACCTGCGCCAGGATGGTGACACCATGGCATTGTGTGGTCCACTCAACCTGATGCCCAACCGTCCTGAAAAGAGTGATCCGAATGAACGCGTGAAAAAATTACGCCAGGAGATGATGCGTGCAAAGATAGGGGATGAAAGAGACCTCAAAGTCGAGATTGTCTCGGTGTTCTATGGACTGGCGGATAAATCAAAGGGACAGGATGTGACCCGGAAAGCTATTCCAACCTTTTCGGGTACGCGCTTATCGTCGATCCAGAGATATAACGATGCGTTTGGCGATACAGTGCCTGAGGTTGTCAAGGTTTTGCTCGTTGAGTATAAAATCAACGGAGGCGCGGTAAAAAAGATTCAATTCAAAGAAAACGCAGAGATTCTTCTTCCGAAATAAAAACAAATGAGTTGGCAAGGTAAAATGATTGGGGGCGGGATTGGCTCGTTCCTCGGTCCATGGGGGGCTGTTTGCGGTGCAACGTTCGGCCATTTTATGGTTGATCGAAAAAAGGCTGTTGATCAAAAGAAGGAAGCCATGCGCCTCATGGCACTTATTGCTGCCGCATTCCATGAACTTGCCTGCTGTGATGGAGCCTATTCGAAGGCGGAAGATCATGCGATCCGTTCTGTCCTTAGCGATTTTAATGCACGAATGGGTTCTCCATTAGATACACACTCCCTTCTTTTTTTGATTGATGATGCAGAACGTATTGACCGAGGCGTTGAACGCTTAGCCATGATGCTGCGTCCGCATCGCGAATTAGCGCAGGAGGCCTTGCGTTGGTTCTGGCACATTGCTCTATGTGATGGCGCTCTGACGAAGTATGAAGAGGCACGCATCGACCATTTTGTACGTGTTGCGGGTATGCCACCACAGGAAGCGCATTATATTGCGAGTCAATTTGTGGATCAGTACACAACCATTGAGCAGTCGTGCCGAGCTGCGTATGATGTGTTAGGCATTTCGTACGATGCAAGTCTGGAAACCATTAAACAAACGTATCGTGCCATGAGCCTGAAATACCATCCGGATAAGCATGCAGATCTTGCTCCCGATATTCGTGCATTGACAGCCGAAAAATTTGCTCAGATAAAGCAGGCGTATGATACGCTTTGCAAACATTCGCCTGAGGTGGGATAGCTTATTTAGTTATCGTGTCTTCTTGTTATTGAGGGCGGCAACCCGGAAGTGAAGGTGAGTATGAAACGTTTAATCGTATGTGTATTTTTATGTTCACTGCTGGGCGAGACACAGCTAGCGTGTGCCAAGAGCCACGAGAAAAATGATCGTTTAACAAATGAAACGGTATCCCGCCATTTAGAGACGAACCCTACAGCTGCTGGTTGTTCAATATATGTCTCGCCTGACAAAGGAACGCTTGAAGCTTCTTTACGTTTAATAACGAATGCCAGCCACACAACTGTCATTTTGAAAGCGGGTGTCTATTGGCAGACGAACACCCTGAAATTGACTGCACAGCATTCTGGCTTGCATATTCGCGCGGCTGAACAAGGTACGGCTGTGATCAATACTGGAGTCCGCGTCAAAAAATCAGATTGGCAACGCGTGACGGATGAGACAGTGCTGAAGCGTCTTTCGCCTGCTGTTCGAAACAGACTCTTTTCTCTTGATCTGGATAAAGCGGGAATCAGCCACAAAGGTCCATATCCTGAAACCTTCGGTGATTTTGGTGGACTCTGTCAGTTAATCGTAAATCAGGAGTGGATGCCTCTTTCGCGTTTTCCTAACAGTGGGTATATTAAAGTAGATCAGGTTCTTGAGAAGGGCGATACAAAGGGCGGCAAGGGCACAACCGGCGGCGTGATTCAGATTAAGACGCCACACCTGAGTCAATGGTCTACACAAGAGGGCCTGTGGTTCCAGGGCTATTGGGTGGTGCCCTGGACGCGTACCGCGATAAAAATGGCAAGACTTGATGTCCAGAAGAAGACAGCAACGTTCGCAATCGGTGTCAGTCGTGGTATTGGCTCGAAGTATGCAAAGCCCCCAGCGCTTGGCAACGGCATGGAGGAATTTTGTGTCATTAATGCATTGGAAGAACTGGACATGCCGGGAGAGTGGTGTGTCCGCTTTAACGAGAAGCGTCTGTATCTGTTTTCGCCGACGCTTGAAGCTCCAGAGCATGCGGTAATTGCCGACCAGACGGCTCCAATGATATCCATCTCAGGTGCAACAAATGTGGTGATCGAGGGACTTTGTTTTACGGGTAATCTAGGCGATGGTATTGTGGTTGAGCAATCCGCGCAGGTTCAGCTCCAAGGTTGCACCTTTGAGCGTATCTGTGGAACCGCGGTGTCGATGAAGGATGCCCTGCGGCATCGTATTCATAGTTGTGACTTTAGTGACATCGGAAAGTCAGGTATTGTGCTGTCGGGCGGTGACCGTAAGACTTTGATTTCGTCCGAATGCGTTGTTGATAATTCACGTTTCTGGCGCATTGGCCGGCATCAGAATACATATGCGCCGCCGATTGACTGCAAGGCGGGTGTCGGGTATGCTGTCACCCATAATTTCTTCCATGACCTTCCACATGCGGCTGTACTGTACTTCAACAATAATGACAGTCTCTTTGAATATAACGAAGTCGCACGGGCCGCGCTCGATTCTGGTGATGTGGGCGCCTTCTATTCCTGCCTCGACCGGACAAGCCGTGGGAATGTGCTGAGATATAATTTTGTTTACGACTCGCCTCAGATCAATGGATTTTATATGGATGATGGTGATAGCGGCGATACGATTGTTAATAACGTGTGTTATAACACGGCCTGTGGTCCCTTTGTCGGTGGCGGCCATGATAACATTATCAAAGGCAATCTTTCGATTGCCTGTGTCACGGCAGGTTTTCATATTGATACACGCGGACTTGCACGCGGATACAAGGATCATCTCGGGATGTCCAAAAAGCTCGCCGACTATCACGTCCTGCAACCTCCATGGTCTCTGCGCTATCCGGAATTGGCAAGGATGAATCCGGAACAATGGGGGTATCCAACAGGCGATGTTCTAACCAACAATATGTCTGTCGCGTGCAAGTTGCCTTTCCGCAAATCCGGTAAGGTCGAGGATTTCAAATACAGTTCACTTACTCCCCCGCTCATGATCCAGACCTTGGCGGACGCAGGCTTTAAAAATCCGGCCGCACTTGATTTTCGTCCGAACCCAGGGGCGCACATTCTTGACGTGTGGCCTGCGATACGTGAGATACCCTTTGAAAAATATGGGTTATATAGGGATAAGTGGCGTTTAACACTTCCAGATAGGCTAGCCTTGCGT
Organism: bacterium; assembly: GCA_037133395.1. GTDB lineage: Bacteria > Verrucomicrobiota > Kiritimatiellia > RFP12 > UBA1067 > CAIZQW01. Next base: position 10,089 of record JBAXOG010000156.1, read on the forward strand.
CAAGAGGCTGATCGTCTCAAGCAACAAAAAGATGCCTTTGATTCAGCGATGGATTTAAAAGCGTCCGGCAATTAATAAAAAAATATGGGACGCTACTGTATAAAAATAGCTATAGTGATTCACTAGCATATTTAAATATACGAAAAGGTGGGATACCTGTTATGGGAGGGGCACGCGTCTGCGTGCCTTGGACGAGCAGACGCTCGTCCTCCATCCCCACGGCAGGCTAGCCAATCGCTGGACTCAGTTGGACAGGGGGTGGTCGTTTCTGATAGGAGTCGGGAGAAAGTACGCCGCCAGAGACGATCATCTTCACGCCGTCTTCAACCGTTATGTCCGTGAATTGGACCTCTTCCGCAGGAAGGATTAGAAGGAATCCAGTGGTCGGATTAGGTGTCGTTGCAATAAAGACGCGATAAAGTAACAGTCCCTCCGGATTGGTCATTGATCCGGTGACAAAGCCAACTGCCAACGAGCCTTTACGGGGGAACTCCACAACAGCAACTGCCTTAAACGCCGCTTTTGTTGAAGAGGAAAAAGTATCCACGACTTGCTTTGAAGCGGAATAGACGGATTTGATGATGGGCATTTTCATGAGTACACGTTCGCCCAAGCTGATCATGCGACGTCCGATAAGATGATTGGTAACAAGACCCGTAAAATAGATGATGAGCGTCGTAACGCACAAGGCAATGAGCGTTATCGCGTTCTCTGGAATTTCTCCCAGAAAAGGGTGCAAAAGTGGGCGTACGAAGGCCGTGAGCGATGCGAGAATGACGTTCAAAATAAAGAGTGTTATGGCGAGCGGAATAAGAACCAAAATTCCTGATATCATTCGAGCGCGTAGATGTTTGCTGAAAGCTGATTGTTCGGGGGCGTCAGTGTTAGAATTCATAGTCTTGATAGTTCTGCAGTGTATTCAGGGGTTAATGGTTGTCTAAAGAAAATACACGCAAATACTTGCGAATATCTATCTGGTTTGGGAGATTGCGTGATAACTCACCTACGAAGCTGCATAGATACTGGCGTCGGTATCGAATTGCTAAGAAGGGCCAGGTCGACAAGCGGCGTCCCTTCAACCACAAATCCCATTTTGGAATAGAAGGGGTACGAAATTAGTTTTTGGGAAATAACGCCGTCCAGAAGCGCGACGGATCCTGGGACACTCTCAATAGCCCGGTCGATGGCTGTTTTCATGTTGGGGGTGGAGGGAACGTTAAATCCGGTTATCACCACAATATCCTCACCTTTCACCCGGCTTGTTCCTCTTTTGAAATCGGCACCACGCGTTAAATCGATATTTTTGGACGAAACAATGGTGAAATCGCCGATGCGCGTGATCGTCGTGCAACCCGCTAAAATAACGGCTCTTCACGGTTTGTCGAAAAAACTTCCTGAAAAGAAGCACCCAAGAAAC
>JBAXOG010000157.1:0-11433 GCA_037133395.1 bacterium
CTATTTCAAATATGGAAGCCCCGCGATTCACATCTTCTCTTATAACTTCCTCAAGCAAGAAGCCAATTGCAACATGCCTTTGCATATTGCCTTTAAGAAAATTCCAATCTGTGCAGATGACGGCACCGTCAGCAAACCCGAAAAGAACAATGGTTACAAGTTTGAGAAATTTATTTTTGATGTTATGCCTGACGCAAAGACAGTCGTGAATCTTGCCTTTGACCGCGCAGATGAATTTTCACCCGTTAAAAATGCGGAAGGCTCCGACTCGCCAGCAACGTGTAAACGCGATATGCAGGCTAAATGGCGGCGATGGTTTAAAGCGCATGGCGTGACACTCCCCGAAACACTCCCGATTGAAATCGACCCTGCATACGCACTCGATGCTAACGATCTGAAAAAAGGTCTTTGCCTTAGGTAATTCATTATGGTCTATCGTTCATACGGAAAAAAAATAGATGTGAAGGTCTCCGCACTCGGCATGGGGACCATGCGCTTACCGACACAACCTGATGGCACGGTTGACGGTCCTCAAGCGATCGAACTCATGGAGGCCGCTTTTGATGCAGGCATCAATTACGCGGACACTGCATTTCCCTATCACGCTGAAACCAGCGAAGGCTTTCTTGCTGAGGCGTTAAATAATGGATGGCGTGACAAAGTCTATATCGCTGATAAGCTGCCGATTTGGAATGTCCAGAAGTATGAGGATCAGACCCCGCTGTTTAATACGCAGTTAAAACGACTTCAAACCGAACGGATTGATTTCTACCTGTTACATACGCTGAATAAAAATTATTGGAAGACGGTTCAAGTTGCGAAATCCATTCGCTGGATTGATGAACTTAAAAAGAGCGGACGCATCCGCTATGCAGGCTTTTCGTTTCACGATGATTTCGATTTATTCAAGACCATCATTGATGCGTACGACTGGGACTTCTGCCAGATCCAATACAATTATGCTTATCCGCACACACAGGCAGGTATGAGAGGTCTTCACTATGCAGCATCAAAGGGCATCGGTGTTGCGGTCATGGAACCCCTCCTCGGCGGATTCCTGTGCGACGCCAAATTGCCACCTGCTGCAATACAGATTTTTAAAGATGCCGGATTAGATCCTGTTGCAACAGCCTTGCGTTGGTTATGGAATCAGCCCGAAGTAGGCACTGTCCTGAGTGGCATGAGTTCACGAGCGCAACTGGACGAGAATCTGAAGACCGCGTCAACCGCGTCGAGCGGTGGACTCTCTGCAGTTGAAAAAGAAGTGATCGAAAAGGTTTGCTCTGTCTTTCGTACTTCCGTCGAGATCCCCTGCACCGCCTGCGGGTATTGTCTTAAATATTGTCCTGTCGGCGTCAACATCCCTGAAATGTTTGCGTTATATACAGCACACACACTCGCTCAAGGCAAAAATCATTTGCAAAAAGTCTTGTATACTTGCATGCAGCCGAACGAACGGGCTGACGCCTGCATCACCTGTGAACAATGCCTCTCGCATTGTCCTCAGAATCTCCCTATCCCACACCATCTAAAAACCGTAGCAAAAACATTCGCGTAAGCTCAAAAACCCATTGACACCCCTTGTACCGTGGCGTATGATACGCGATCATTTTTTACAAAAGCACAAAAGAGGAAGACTGAATGAAAACGTACAAAATTGCTGTCATTCCAGGTGATGGCACTGGACCAGAAGTCATTGGAGAAGGGTGCAAAGTTCTCGCTGCAGCCGCTCAAAAATTTGGCTTTAAACTCGAAAAAGTGACGTACGATTTAGGTGGCGCACGCTATCTACGGACAGGCGAAACCGTCTCCGATCAAACGCTTGAAGAGCTTCGCGGATTTCAGGCGATCTATTTAGGCGCGATCGGTCATACCGACATCAAGCCTGGCATCCTTGAAAAGGGCGTCCTCTTGAAGTTGCGTTTTGAACTCGACCAGTACATCAATTTGCGTCCCGTCAAACTTTACCCCGGCGTTGAGAGTCCGATTAAGAATAAAGGCTCCCAGGAAATTGATTACTGTGTCATTCGCGAAAACAGTGGCGGCCTTTACACGGGCATTGGTGGTAGTTCCCGCAAGGGCACGAAGGACGAAGTGGCTGTCCAGCAGATGATGTACACCTACGATCAAGTGGCACGCTGCCTGCGTTATGCCTTTGACTATGCACGTCATAACGGTAAGAAAGCTCGTGGCATCGGGCCGAACAATACGTTAGCGCTTGTCGGCAAATCAAATGTCCTGACCTTTATGTACGAACTCTGGAACCGCGTCTTTGATGAAATCGGAACAGAGTATCCTGATGTGAAGCGTGAATATTATCATGTTGATGCAACTTGCCTTTACATGGTTTCATGTCCGGAAATGTTTGATGTGATTGTCACTGAAAATATGTTCGGTGATATTATCACGGATCTCGCGGCAATCACCCAGGGCGGACTCGGGGTCGCTGCAGGCGGGAACATCAATCCCTTTGGCGTGAGCATGTTTGAGCCAATCGGCGGCACCGCGCCCATGTGGACAGGCAAGAACGCCATCAATCCAATAGCCGCCATTGGCGCGGGTGCCATGATGCTGACAGCTTTAGGCGAAACCAAAGCAGGCGCAGCCATCGAAGCAGCCATTGCTGCAACAACGCCAAAGATGAAAACGCAACTTGCCAATCAAATGGGCTATACCACGACCCAGATTGGCGACTTGGTTGTCTCTGCGCTGTAATATATCATGTGGCATGCTTATTGCTGATATTACAAGCGTTAGAGGGTTCATGGGCTATTTTGTCCTGAACCCTAGCGACCTGACCCCTGATACCTGGCATTTGCAAAGGTTTTGCAAGTGCCTCAATTATTAACCTAACAAAAATGAGCGAGGATAACAGGATGCTGACTGTCAACAACCTCACGAAGACCTTCGGCGTGATTCAAGCTGTGAAAGGTGTCTCTTTTACAGTTTCGAAGGGTGAAGTTCTCGGTTTTCTCGGGCCGAACGGCGCGGGAAAATCAACGACCATGCGAATGATTACAGGCTTTATCCCTCCAACAGCGGGTACAGCAGTCATTTGCGGACATGATATTCAAAACGACCCGGTTGCAGCAAAACGCTGCATCGGATATCTGCCGGAAAATGCGCCAAGTTATCACACAATGAATGTGACAGATTTTCTCACCTTCATTGGCCGTGTGCGTGGCTTTGAAGGTGTTGACCTCATGAAGAAGGTTGATGCGGCGATTGAAAAGAGCCGACTGGAGTCTGTTCGGAAGCAGACCATTGAGACGCTCTCGAAGGGCTATCGCCAACGGACATGCTTCGCGCAGGCCATCCTACATGATCCGCAGGTGCTGATCATGGATGAACCTACAGACGGTCTTGACCCGAACCAAAAGTTCGTGGTGCGCCAGATGATCAAGGAAATGTCAGCCGATAAGGCGATGATCGTTTCCACGCATATCTTGGAGGAAGTGGACGCTGTCTGCACGCGAGCCATCGTGATTGCAAACGGGATCGTTGTTGCAAACGGAACCCCTGCTGAATTGCGCGCCAAGGATCCACAGGGACGTCTTGATGTGGTGTTCCGTAAACTGACCATGAAGGAGGCTTAAGCCATGTCCAATCTCAAAACCATCAACGCTATTTTTAAGCGCGAATTCAAATCCTATTTTGATTCTCCGGTTGCTTATGTATTCTTGGTCGCCTTCCTCGTCTTGGTCGGATTCATGACCTTCGGCGTTGCCGCATTTTACGAACGGCGCCAAGCCAACCTCATGCCGTTCTTCTTCTGGCATCCGTGGGTTTATCTGCTCTTGGTACCGGCGGCAACCATGGGACTTTGGGCTGAGGAACGTCGCACAGGCACCATCGAGCTTTTGTTGACACTCCCTGTGACACTCGTTGAGGCATTGGTCGGTAAGTTTCTGGCAGCTTGGGCTTTCATTGGTATTGCTCTTGCGCTGACCTTCCCGATTGTGCTCACAACAGCATGGCTGGGTCATCCGGACTTTGGGGCGATTTTCTGTGGTTATACAGGATCGTTCTTCCTCTCTGGTGCTTGTGTGGCGATCGGTGTATTTGCCTCAGCACTGTCCCGCAGTCAAGTGATCGGTTTTGTGATTGCCTTGGCGATCAGCCTCTTTATGTTGATCATCGGATTTGATCCGGTTATCAATGCTGTTGCGCAATGGGGCATTGATTCAAGCGTCGTCAACGCCGTTGCGGCATGCAGTCTGATGCAGCATTTTGAATCCATGCGTCGCGGGGTAATCGACTTCGCAGATATCGCCTACTATGTGGGTGTTATCACCTTCATGCTGGCTGCCGCACATGTGGTGACTGACAACCGTAAAGCTAGTTAATAAGGAGAAACACTATTATGGCAACGACTTCTTACAAACGTTTTACCACAGGCGCATTGGGCTTAGCCTGCCTGCTGGTGATCACTGGGGCAATCTATGTGATTGTCTCCAACCTGCGCATCCGTGCAGATCTCACTGCTGAAAAGCTCTACACCCTGTCTAAGGGCTCACGCGAATTACTAGGCAAACTCCCCAAGGATGTGACACTGAAATTCTATTTCAGTCGCAGTTCCGCAGAGATGCCGATGATGTTGAAGACCTACGCCGATCAAGTCTGCGATCTACTCAAGGAATATCAGATCGCCAGTGGCGGACGGCTCGTCCTAGAAGAGTACGACCCGAAGCCCGATTCGGACTCCGAGGAATGGGCGCAGCGTTACGGTGTGGAACCTCAGCAGACCTCCATACTCGGACAGCCTGTCTACTTCGGCCTTGTGGCCGTCAGTGGCGAGAATCAACAGGTGATTGCGGGCTTTAATCCCCGCACGGAAGCGACCCTCGAATACGATGTCACACGCCTCATTACGCGCGTGGCATGGCCAGAGAAACCTGTCATCGGCGTCATGAGTAGCCTCAGCGTGCTCGGCCAACCCGCGAACCCCATGATGATGCAGCGTCAGCGTCAAAAACCGGATCAAGGCTGGACGGTCTTCCAAGAACTCCGGAAGGACTTCACTGTTCGCGAAGTTGAAATGGAGACAGACGCGATTGCACCGGACATCACGACGCTTGTTGTGATCCACCCCAAGAATCTCGCGGATAAGGTCCTCTTTGCATTGGATCAGTTCGTCCTGCGCGGAGGCCGTCTCATTGCACTCGTTGATCCCTTCAGCATTGCGGACTTCTCGGCCAATCAGCAACAGCAGAATCCGATGATGCAGCAGATGGGTGGCGGGGGTCAGGCAGGTCCCTCCACACTGGGCAAGCTCTTCACAGCATGGGGTGTCACCTTTGATATAACAAAGGTCGTTGCTGACCTTTCAGCCTCAACAAAACTGAACGGCGGGAATGGCCGCGTCGAGGACAATCCGGCCTTTCTCTCGCTGACACCAGCAAACACAACGAAGGACGACCTCCTGACCGCGCAGCTTTCACAAATTATGCTGCCCTTCTCAGGTTCGTTTGAATTTGCAGAGAACAAGGAGATCACGGTGACCCCCCTACTCCGTTCCTCCAAGGACAATACCTGCTTGGTTGATCAGATGAACGCTCAATTCGGCATGGCATCGATGCGCGCGCAATTGAAGCCAGATGGTATCCAGCGTACACTTGCTGCACGTCTGCAAGGCACCTTCAAAAGCGCATTCCCGAACGGTCTTGTTGAGGAAGGTTCGACCAACGCACCCGTGAAAGGTCTAACCACTGGCAAGGGCAATGTGATGCTCTTTGCAGATGCTGACTTTATTAACGATCAGTTCTGCGTACAAGTTATGCAGTCCCTCTTCGGCAACGTCGCACAACCGATCAATGACAACATGACGCTCTTCGGCAACGCAGTCGAGCAGCTCGCTGGCCGGCAGGAGCTGATCGGTGTCCGTTCGCGTGGCAACTTTAACCGTCCCTTCACGAAAGTCGATCGCCTCGAAGCTACCGCTATGAAAAAGTGGCAGGCTGAGGAAGAGACCTTGCAACAGCGTCTCCAGGCGACACAACAGCGCTTGGGCGAACTGCAGCAACAGAAGAAGGGTTCCGAACGCATGATTCTCTCGCGCGAACAGCAAGCAGAGATCGAGCAGTTTCGCAAGACGCAGGCGGATACCCGCAAGCAACTCAAGAATGTCCGTAAGAGCCTGAACCACGACATTGAACAACTGGGCCTTTCGCTCAAAGTCATGAACATTGCACTGGTGCCGCTGTTCGTCATCGGCTTCGGGATCTGGCGTGGTGTTCAACGCAGAAAACAACGTTAATTTTTATTAGGAGTTACAGTTATATGACAGCAAAAAAAGTAACAACACTTGTCGTCGCAGCGGCCGTTCTGGGCGGACTCGCCTACTGGAGTTCTAATCGCGGACGCATCAAGACCCCCTCCCTCGCAGGTAAGCCGGTTCTTAAATCCGTTGACCTGAGTCAGGTCGGACGAATCGAAGTCACCACGAACGGAAAGAAGAATCTAATCCTGAAAGGGACAGAGGCTGGCTGGACCTTAGAGTCCATGTTTAACTATCCTGCGGACATCACCAAGATTCGCGCCAACCTGCTCAGCTTGACCGACCTGAAAATCGGTCAGGTTGTCCGCGATAAAAAGATTGAAAACGCCATCCTGGTTGATCTGCAAAGCGCAGAAGGAAAGTCGTTGGCGGTTCTTCGTCTCGGCGAAAAGCGCATGCGCGAAGCCACTGGTCAGATGGCGATGTACGGCGGCGGAGCTTATCCCGATGGACGCTATGTGGCGACCGAGGGCGAAATGGCTTATCTCGTAAAAGAGACTCTTGACGCATTTGATGGCGATCCCAAGAGCTGGACAGAGACGAAAATCTCTTCTGTTACCGGTTCAGATATCACAACCGCTGAATTCAAGGTCAGCGGAGAAACGCTGAAACTGGAACGCAAGGACGGCAACTGGACGCTTGCAGGGCTTGGCGCAAAGGAAGAGATGGACACATCAAAACTCTATAGCATAGACTCAGCACTGACCGCCCTCAACTTCACCAGCGTTGCAGATCCAAAAGTGACAGAAGAGCAGGCTGGCTTCACGACGGGCGTCGTCTACACGGCAACGTTGAAGGCAGGGGAAGTCTATACCGCCAAGGTTGGAAATACCGTAGGTGCTGACCGCTACTTCAAGGTGAGCGCAACGTTTACCCCAACCGGTACAAATACAACTGAAAACGCAACGATCAAAACAAAGATCGACCAGTTCAATGCCCAAGCTGGTAAATGGACCTACTTGATTCCGTCAAGCAGTGCCGATACCTTCTCAAAACGTCGCGCCGACGTAGTCAAGGCCAAAGAAGAACCCAAGCCAGCAACTACCGAGAAGAAGAGCGAGTAGACGCGCCTTTCAGGCGAGTCTCAGTAAGTGTCAACAAGTCCGGGTTCGCCATGTTGCGAGCCCGGACTTCTCATTGAAAAATAATACAATCGACAGCCCCCTTTGAAAGTGTTACCCTGTTGCGCAATATTGGTTGATATACACAAGGAGGGTGTGATGAGTGCTTTTTTGGTTGTCGATGATCATGCAATTTTACGGAGCGGACTGGTGCGGATGTTAAAGGCGTCTTTTCCTGACGTAATACTGGGGGAAGCGGGTGAAGGCGACCAGGCCATCCAACTACTGAAGAACGGATCGTGGGATGTGATGATCTTGGATATTGGACTTCCTGGACGAAGCGGTCTGGAGATTCTTAAGGAGGTTCAATGCATGAGGCCAGAACTGCCCGTGCTGATTCTGACAGGAATGGCGGATGATGCGGTCGCCATACGGGTCTTCGAAGCGGGGGCAATGGGTTATTTGTCTAAAGGCTGTTCGGAAGAAGAACTGACATCGGCCGTACGTAAGTTGTTGGAAGGAGGTCGCTATCTGACGGCATCCATTGCAGAAAAATTGGTGGCTAACCTGAACCAGCAAAATCTTCGAAAGCACGAGGCTTCGTCAACACTCCATCTGAAAGGTCGAACGTTTGACGTGATGTTACGTCTCGGTCAGGGAGACACCGTCAAGGCGATCGCGGAGGATATGAAACTGAGCATCAAAACGATCAGCACCTACCGTTCACGCATACTCGAGCGGTTTCACCTAAAATCGAACGCCGACATTGTGCGTTTTTGCCTGTTGCGAGGCTTGTCCCAATAGGCTCTGCGATCAATGAAGCTCATATTTGCGCGACGACGTGGTCATTTTCGTACTGCAGATCGGACAAACATATATGAACCGTTCGATCCGCTCATATTTCATGCGACCATCTCGGTGCTGGCCAACTAATTCGAAAAGCGATTCCACGCATTGCAACTCCTCTTTCGTTCGATGGTCTCGATGGCCACACTGTCTACACACGGCGGTTTGCAGATTCGCTGGAGCACTCGAAAAAAAGTGCATTAAGTTATAAATTTTATTAATTATGCGCATTTTTTCCTTTCACTAATCACTGTCATCCCATAGGAATGGCGAGGCTGTAGCAGTTTAGGCTGTAGGCTATTAGGTGAAACGCTGAGTAAAAAACCTAAATTTCAACACAAACTCAACATGGGCACAATTGGGAATTCAGGATTTTCCTAACAGCCTTTAGCCTAAAAACCTGCGTCCTATGAGACGCTACTGTTCACTAATTTAAACTTTACACAGCTTAACATGCATCGAGAAGTATACGATAGTCAGAATAATTATTTAATCATGTAGGACAAAATTACCCTTAGCCTCACAAATTTCATAGCAGAAATACATAAAACATGACAGGCGAGGACTTGTTTTCCAGACAAGCTTCTGCGATAATATCGCTGAATTTTGATATGATATAAAGACGTGAAGTTTCATCGCTAACTAGACGGTGACGGAACAGGAGTGAACCATGGATGACACTAATTTGCCCCAGAAGATCATGTTCATTGATGACGAACCTGAAAACCTGAATGTACTTGAAGCTTTTTTTTCTCCTACAGACTATCTCCTGCGTTTTTTTACTTCAGGCGAACAAGCGCTTGCCGCGGCACTGGATGAAAAACCAGATGTGGTGCTGCTGGATGTCCGGATGCCTGGGATGGATGGGTATGAGACGTGCCGTCGTTTCAAAGCGGATGAACGTTTGCGTGACATCCCCATTCTGTTTCTCAGCGCACTAATATCGACTGAGGAGATCACCAAAGGGTTCGAATGTGGTGCTGTCGACTATATCACCAAACCCTTTAGAAATGCTGAGGTTCTGGCTCGCGTACGCAACCATCTTGCGTTGAGCAAGGCTTACACGCAACTGACCACGCAACACGCCTATCTACAGGAACTCGAACGTCAGCGAGATGCTTATGTGCACATGATGGTGCACGATATGCGTAGCCCATTGCTAGCCATGCTCGGTCATTTGCAATTGATTGAAACCTATGGGGCAAAGCAGCTCGGTGAAGAAGATCGATCTAGCCTGCAAGCTGCGATTCACTGCACGCGAATGCTCGGACGGATGGTTTCCACGGTTGTCGATCTTAGTAGAATGGAAAATGCGCAATTGACGCTTGAATGTCGGACTGTCGCCGTTGAGGAACTTTTCTGGTCTGCCCGGGAGCAGGTTCTTGATCCGCTGCATGTCCGCCGAGTCACGGAGCAAATCAATGGAATGTGCCCGACTGTCTTTTGTGATTTCGGGTTGAGCGTGAGAATCCTGGGCAACCTGCTTGCAAACGCGATAAAATATACGCCTGATGCGTCTGAAATCGTAATGGGTGCTGACCCAGATTCTGCTGGCGGCGTACGGTTGTGGATTAAAGATCAAGGTCCTGGTATACGAAGCGATGAGCGTGAAAAAATCTTCGAGAAATTTGAAGTTTCTCAAAACTCGAAACGTTCGGGTACGTCATCGACCGGTCTTGGACTCGCCTTCTGCAAGCTGGCTGCAGAGGCGCAAGGAGGCACGATTGGCGTTGAAAGCGAAGTGAATTGCGGAAGCACCTTCTGGGTGATATTACCTGTAGCACCGCCAACCGTATAGGCCAGTCAACAAAAGTGAGCAAGCGGCTTAACCGCCGCTTGTTTTGCATTTAAAAAAACGATAAACTAACGGCTTTCAAAAAATAAGGAAAGAATTTAACCATGAGCTACGACAAGATCAAAATCCCAACCTTTGGTTCAAAAATTTCGATGGGCACAAATGGCCTCCTGAATGTTCCTGACCAGCCGGTCATTCCCTTTATTGAAGGCGACGGCATTGGCGCGGACATTACGAAGGCTGCCATGGTCGTCTGGGATGCGGCTGTCAAAGCCGCTTATGGCGACACGCGTAAAATTGCCTGGATGGAAGTCTATGCAGGCGAGAAGGCCAATGATGTTTATGGTCCCAACACCTGGCTGCCCAAGGAAACTCTCGATGCGTGCCGTAACTATGTCGTCTCCATCAAGGGTCCGCTCACCACACCCGTCGGTGGCGGCATCCGCTCCATCAACGTGGCCATGCGCCAAGAACTCGACCTCTATGTCTGCTTGCGTCCTGTGCGTTGGTTCAAGGGCGTCCCTTCGCCTATCAAGAAGCCGGAGCTGACGGATATGGTTATCTTCCGTGAAAACACTGAAGATATTTATGCTGGCATTGAATGGTTCAGTCAAACCGACAACGCCAAGAAGATCGTTAACTTTTTGCAGAAGGAAATGGGCGTCACGAAGATCCGTTTCCCTGAAACATCCTCGATCGGTATCAAGCCTGTTTCCAGCGAAGGATCCAAACGTCTTATCCGTGCGGCTATGGAGTACACCATCGCGAACGACCGTCCAAGTCTCACACTTGTCCACAAGGGCAATATCATGAAGTTCACCGAAGGCGGTTTCCGTGACTGGGGCTATGAACTCGCACGTGAAGAATATGGCGCAACCCTCATCGACAAGGGACCGTGGTGCACGTTCAAGAATCCGAAGACCGGACGTGAAATCATCGTCAAGGACTGCATCGCGGATGCGTTCCTCCAACAGATCCTTACGCGTCCGGCTGACTATGATGTAATTGCCACGCTCAACTTAAACGGTGACTACATTTCTGATGCCCTGGCAGCTTGCGTGGGAGGTATCGGCATCGCTCCTGGCGGCAACATCAACTATACCACGGGCATCTCGTGCTTCGAAGCTACGCACGGTACAGCACCCAAATATGCCAACCTCGACAAGGTCAATCCAGGCTCACTCATCCTCTCAGGCGAGATGATGCTGCGCTACATGGGCTGGACCGAAGCCGCGGACAAGATCATCAGCGCCATGGACACTGTCATTGCCGCAAAGACCGTGACCTACGACTTTGCGCGCCTGATGGACGGCGCAACAGAAGTCTCCTGTAGCGCCTTCGGCAAAGCCCTGGCTGACGCGATGTAATACCACTGTCGAAAGTATTTATGCTATAAGGGCTATTCCACACACAGGGAGGGACGAGCGTCTGCTCGTCCTAGGCACGCAGACGCG
>JBAXOG010000158.1:0-11400 GCA_037133395.1 bacterium
CCCTCGCCGCCACCACCTACGGCGGCGACGCCAAGGTGACCCTCGACTCCTCCAATGGCTCCAGCGCCTTCCTTGTGCGCGACGCCGCCAGCAACGAACTCGCCCGCGTCGCTTCCGACGGCAAGGTCGGCATCGGGACAACTACACCTGAGGCGAAGTTATCGGTTTTGAGTACAACTGAATGGGGCGGAATGACGGTTAAGGGTGGAACAACCGCAGACGGAGCAACTATTGGATTAGCTAACTCAAATGGACTCGGAAATTATTCTCTGGGTGTGTACGGTAGTGCCAACGTAGGATCAATAGCCAACAATTTTTATGTATATGATAACGTTGCTTCGGCTGTCAGGATGACGGTCGCTTCAACAACTGGCAACGTCGGCATCGGGACAACGTCCCCGGCTTACAAACTCGACGTGGCCGGTTCGCTCAACGCCACCGCCATCACCATCAACGGCACGCCCGTGGCCACCTCCAAAGACACCTACTGGAGCACCGCCGGCAGCGGCGCGATCCAGTACTCCGGCGGCAACGTCGGCATCGGCAAGGCCACTCCGGCCTACCCGCTCGACGTGCTGGGCGACATCAACCTCACCGGCGCGATCTACAAAAACGGCGTCGCCTGGAACCCGCTCACCAGCTACACCGAGACCGACCCCGTCTTCGGCGCCAGCGCGGCCAAGAACATCGTGGCGGGCGACCTCACGGTCTGGAACGCCAAGGTCGGTCCCACGCGCAGCATCGCCACCACGGCTCCGCTCACGGGCGGCGGCACGCTGGCCGGTGACCTGACGCTCTCACTTTCGTCGGCCACGACTTCGGCCAACGGCTATCTGACGAGCGCGGACTGGACTACGTTTAACGCCAAGGTCGGCGGCAGCGGCACGGCTGGTTATGTGCCCAAGTTCACCGCCAGCGGCACGGTCAGCACCTCCGCCCTTTACTCCGCCGCCAATGGCAACGTCGGCATCGGGACAACGACACCCGCCTACAAACTGGATGTGTTTGCAAATGTAAATGCAGCCTATGCAGCGCAGATTTTGAATAATTCATCAGCAGGTTCCGGGCTCTCAGTTGCAGCAGGTGGCAATCCGGGTAACGGAAGCAATAAATTACTGAGTCTGAAAGATGGTGGCAGTAATGAAAAGTTTACGGTGTTGGATAACGGCCATGTCGGCATCGGGACAACGACACCAGCTTATAAATTACATGTGGCGGGTGGTACAATTAAAGGCGATTTAGGATCAAACGGTATTAGTTTAGGCTTAACTGGTGGTGGTTCCAATTTGCAGATATATCATAATGCTGGTTCTTCAGTTTATTTTTGGAATACAGCTGGCGGAGATTATGAGTTTTATAATGGTGCCGGGTCTACTTCAACCGGTAAACTTATTGCAGGAGCATTCAACACGGGGTCAGACCGCCGCCTGAAAAACAATATCGTAAACACCCACTTTGGTATCAGCGATTTAATGAAAATTCAGGTACGCGATTATGTTTACAAAGCCGATGCCGCCAACACCTTAACCACCGGTTTCATTGCGCAGGAATTATTCGAAATATTCCCCAATGCAGTTACCAAACCGGCCAACGACGACAAAATGTGGAGCGTCGATTATGGCAAGGTAACACCATTGTTGGTAAAAGCGATACAGGAACAACAGGCCCAGATTGCCAACCTCTCAGCCGAGAACGACACGCTCAAGGCCCAGAACGCAAACATCCTGAAGCGCCTCGACGCGTTGGAGGCGAAAATCAAGTAACCCAAAATCAGGTGCGACACCATTGACCGCATTGACCCTATTGACAGTCAATAAGGTCAGCACGGTCAATACGGTCAAACCAACAAGGAAACCCATGAAAACAACACCCACACGCACCTCAACCCTCCGCCTGTTAGCCGCAGTTCTTTCGCTCGGCTTTGCGACGGACCTCTGCGCCTCTGTCGTCGAACTCGACACCGGCCGCCTCGACCTCGGCGGCTCACTGGAAGCAACCGCCTTCACGCTCGGCTCTGCCGCAACCCTCGCAGGCAATGGCACCATCATCGCACCTGCCACCATCGCAGGCACGCTCGTACCGCAAGGCACGCTGAGTTTCGGCTCGACGCTGGCCTTTGTCAGCGGAGCCACGCTCGTGAGCCGCGTCACGGGCAACGAGTCGCTCGACAGCCTCGCCGTCGCGGGCGCGGTCACGGGCAGCGCAACGGTCAGCTTTGTGCAGACCGCCGGCGCGATCCCGCTCGGCCAGACGCTCATCGCGGGCGGCGCGTCCAGCGCCTATGCCGGAATCACCCCTACATCCAGCAACGCCTGGGCGCTCGCCGCAGCTGGCAACAACCTGCTGGTCACCGACCTTGCGGGCGACACCGACTCCGACGGCGTCAAAGACTGGTGGGCCATGCAGTATTTCAGCGCCCGCTCCGTGGACAAGGATGCGGACGGCGACAAGGACGGCATGAGCAACTATGCGGAGTTCATCGCAGGCACCGACCCGACCTTGATCGGCTCGCGCCTCGCGCTCACCGCGGGCGCCAGCGTGGCGGAAGGTTTCGAGGTGCGCTGGAGCAGCGCTGCAGGCCGCCGCTACACCCTGCTGAAGGCGACCTCGCTGACCAACGCGTTCGAGCCTGTGCTGACCGGCCTCGTTGCCACCCCGCCGGAGAACAGCCGCACGGTTGCGAACACCGATGCCGCCGCGTTCTTCAAGATCCAGGTGGAGCAGTAAGGGCGAGAACGCCGAACATCGAACGTGAGTGGAGAGTGTTAAACGCAGAGGCGCAGGAGCAAACACTGGGAAAAGTTGACGACAGGATTACATGATTAACATGATGTGTAACCATGTAATCCGGTCAACTTATAGGCAATGCCCCCCGCCCGCAGAGCGGGAACAAACGAGAGGGCAACTTTCTTAAACGATTAAGATTAGGTTTAAGATTACGATTACGAAGGCTGCTGATTCCTCTTAATCCTAATCTTGAGCATAATCGTAATCCGCTTGAAGTTATAGTAAAGGAACGAGTATGAAACAGATGATGCAGAGTGTGAAAAGTTTGATTGTTGCGCTGACGTGCGCAACGGCCGGCATGGCTGGTGCGGCGGATTTTGCGATCCAGGTAACTAAGGGACATGTCTTTAGGGCAACTCTTTTGGTTTCCGGGCCGCCGTGAACCTGCCCTGAACAGGTAACGCGAACGCTGAACGTCGAACGTTGAAGTTATGGACAAGACGAATGAGAGAGGCCGCAACAGGTAACTAAGGGACATGTCTTTAGGGCAACTCCTACACGGACGAGTCCGCCATTGGAGCCACCGCCTTCTACAAGATCCGCGTGGAAGAATAAGCGGGAGAAGTTCTAAAGTTCGAGAGATAAAACAACAGGACTCCACGCGCTCCACCTCGCGGCAAACAACATCACGACCCTGGAAAGGGGATCCCGATGAAACAGGCATAGCGGTGGCCACTACTCGAACAAGATAAGATCTCAGCAAGGAGCAAGCGAGCATCTTCGGCCGTCACTGGACGCGGATTGGCGGCTGTGGAGCCCGAGGCGAGGACCTCCTTCACAAAGGCATCCAAATCCGCCACCTGCTTTCCGCAGAAGGGGCGCGTCGAACGCAACCATGAGTTCATCAGGATGATCCTGCCGAAAGGCAAGTCCTTTGACGGCCTGACACAGTCCGACATCGACAGGGTCATGTCTCATGTCAACAGTTACTCAAGACCCGCCCTCAACGACAAGACACCGTTCGATCTGTTCACCTTCACCTACGGGAAGGATATTTTAGAGCGGCTCAACATCCAAAGGATACCCTCGGGCAATGTGATTTTGAAACCCTCTTTGCTCGACTAGAGCATTTTAATTAAATGTGTAGTCCCTCACAGAGGCATCCGCCTACGCCAAGGCTACGGCGGACAGGCAGAGAGGGCACAGAGTAAAATGTATCCCGAATGAATGATAAAGACATCCTATGCTGTCCTGTCTCGCAAATGATTATGACTTCTGGATATTGAACAGGCTTATCCATTTATCAGAGCAACCGACTTGAATTGTTCTCCTCCGTGCGCTCTGTGGACTCTGTGAGAAAAAAACGGCTACACTTTTTAAGAAAATGCTCTAGTACGACGTCCGGAGGAACAAGGGTGCCGCCCTTCGGGCAGGCGCAAGAGACGGGGCGCACTTACCATGTCCGAAAAACAGGAAGATGGCGCACCGCGTTACCGTTCACCCTGAAATGACCGGCTGGAGGTCGAAACAAGGCCTTAAAAACCCTCGAAAGCCATCCCCATGCCGTATCGTCACACTTTTTGGACATACTAAATGCGACTCAGTCTAACTTACTCTGCCAAAGTCTAACTTACTTTGTCCTTTGACCGATTTTTTCAGTGGGCGCGTTTCGTTTTTTCCAATCAATTACTCGCGAAATATCTTGTTAAGGAATATGGGGAGATCTATGACACCCTCCAGCTTCTTGCCGTTGAGCACATAACATTGGGAGGTATTGCTACGTGTCAGCTCCGCTGCCACTGAAATAGCTGGCGCATCGACCTGAACCGACGAGTACTCCGTGGTCAGAATATCTGACAACCAGGCACTCTGCTCCTTACTCAACACATTGGCAAACGGTTCGAAGTTAATAATCGGCGACAAGTCGCTCATCCACAATAGATAGTCAGGGAAGCAGATCTTCAACAACGCTCCTGCGCTCACCACGCCCACAATGTCGCCCTCCCGATCAACGACCGGGATCTCGGTCACCTTTTTAGACGTAAAGCAGTCAATCGCTGTCTTGAGACTGTCATGATTGTGCAGCACGACAGCGGGCTCGTACATGATATCCGCCGCGCGCACATAACTCGGAAGCGTCAGCCCCCCGCGCTCCAAGAACGTCATCACCTCGTGCGGAGTTTTCAGACCCGAAACAACACGCGGAGCTTCACGGTCTTTCATGATCGTGGCCAGCGCACGTAGAATCTGGAGATAAAAAGCAGGCTGATCATTAGGGATCAGAATCATGAAGATAATGTGGATCAGATTGCTGTCGCCTTCCCGAAACTGGACTCCAAGCTCCGAGGTCGCGACACAGACCAGCGGCCGGGTCAAACCATTCATGCGAGCATGCGGAAGGGCAATACCTTCCGAAACAATCGTATTATCCGCATTTTCACGCTCAATGACTGCGTTATAACACGCATTCACATCCTGGATTCCATGGCGTTTGGCCAGATGTTCCAACATGGTGCGGATTAAAGCATTTCGATGCAAATCTTCTTGTTGAATCAGGATGTCTTCCTGGCCAAAAAAAGAAGTCAGCAAAAGGCTTTTCTTCTTCGGTTCTACTGTTTGTTGCATATCAAAAGCTTTCGTAAAGATGCACTACATTATTCACAAGGAATATCTTAGCACCAACTCCTTCACAGAGGCAAATAAAAAATAGCCGTATAATAACTTCATTTTTTTCATTTTTTTTAAACTCTGTCTTGACTTCCTGTACAAGAAGGTGAAGAATATAACTTACATAAATAAAAAGAAAGTTTTACAGGAATAAAACGTGGAAGCTTTGTTTAAGATTATAACAAAAGTAGCTGTTTGCACCGCCTTCGCGATTGTGATTGCAGGGGCTTTATTTATTTTGCCGCCGAAAATTCAAAATATGAAAAATCTCGAGTCCTTGCGAAACGAGATCAAGCGAAAAATAGCTTACAAGGAAAAAGAAATTGAAACCCTCAAGTTGCGCCAACAACGCTTTTCCACGGATTCGGAATTTGTCGAACTGATTGCGCGTCAAAATAAACTCATTCGTCCAAACGAATTAATTTTCGTCATCGAGCCTAAATAATCGGCTTATTTGAAGGCGAAATCGCACACCAGCGGCAAGTGATCCGACAACCGAACCTTCGGCATACGAAAACGCTCCAGTTGCAGCTCGTTGCTATAGCACACATAATCCAGTTCGCGCAACGGAGCCCAACTTGGAAAGCTCGCACGCCCCTGTTCATTGGCACTTGTCAGGCCTGAGGCCTTAAGGAAGAGCGTGGATTCCCACGGTCCTTTTAAAAAATTAAAATCTCCTGCAAGAATACACGGTTTCTTGCGGGCCATGACAATATCATGCAGATCGTGAAGTTGGCGTCTCCGGGCATAATTGCCCAGAGCCAGATGCGCAACAAATATGGTAAGTTCTTCGGTCTCCACTTCAATAACCAGCCGCTTGAAGCCACGTGTCAGCTCATGAAACACCTTGCGGAGCACGGGCGGTCGACTCAACACGGCATTGAATTGTTTGTTCAGCACAGGCAGATGACGTCCCATGCTCGCTTCTGCATATTTACCACGGTACACGGCCGCGTAACCCAGTCCCCGCGCCAACATCTCGGCCTGATTCTGGCGGCCGGAGCGATAGGATCCTCCGTCGACTTCGACAAGCCCGACTACATCCGCATCCACGCATTTCAAAAAACGCTGAACCGTCGGGAAATGGCGTGTGGTCTTAGCCATGAAGCCAAGCCAAGCCATCCGCTGCAACCAGCCGGAACCATATTGGATGTTGTAACACAGGAAGCGCATGAGACCTACATTACCTCAAACACCCCTATTCCGCAACCCTAGAAGCGCAGTTCGAGACTTATAATAAAATTACGGCCTGCTTCGTTGTTACCAGAACCATGGACACGATAATCCTTGTCCAAGAGATTATCAATCGCAACACCCATAGTAGCGTATTCACATATCTGCCAGCCCGCCCGCACTCCTGCGGTATAATAACCAGGCGTCCCCTGAAGCGGCACACGTTGCGTGTCGCCGCCATGAGCTTCACTGTACGTCAGGCGATCTTCCCGCGCAACGGCCTGATTCGTAAATTCGATAAATAACTTTTTGTCGCTCGTCTGCCAGCGAAGCGCTGCAAAGCCCGCAAGCGGCGCTGTTCTGAAATTGTCGTCGTTCACGGTCACAATCTGATTGCCGTTTTTATAATAGGTGTCTGTGTACCCTTCCGACCAGGCGATCCCGCCGCGCATCACCCAGTTCTTTGTAATTTCGTAGGCCCCGTCAAGCTCTACACCCTGCACATATCCCTCTCCGCTATTGGCGGAACTCGCAAGGATATCCGTCCCGCTTTGTTCATAGACCGCCGTAATCTGATCACGCATCCAGGTGTAATACCACGCAGCCTGAAGGGTTAATCCATCCTTTATCCACTTTCCCCCGCATTCGTACGTTAGGTAACGTTCAGTATCCACATTCGGTGACGGTGTTTCATAAGTGGTTGATTTGGATGCGCGATAGGAAGTCATGTCGGAGAGATTGGGCGAGCGGAACGCCTGCCCCAAGCCCGTATAAAGCATCAAGGCTTTGTCGTCGGTCACATAATAAGCCAGCCGCAGATTGGCGGAGACATCATACCAGGTCTTCTCAAAGGACTGCCCGCGTTGTTCGGGATTCTTTCCGCCGGGCGCAACCGAATAATAATCATCGATGCTCGCGTGCGCGTAGGTCCCGCGGATGCCTGGTGTCACTTCAACATGGTTCCCCAGCGGAATCCGATCTTCTACAAAGAGGCCTGCAAGGTCGTAGGAGGAGTCGTCTGCAACAGGTCCCTGGACGCGCGTGGTTGAGACATTATTTTTGACCTCCCTGTTATAGGAGTTCACCAAGTCGCGCGAATAATCCAGGCCATATACAAACGTTCCCAGATCCGTCTCTTTCATAAGCTCGGCATTGAAACCAGGCGTCACGACACTGAACCCATCCCATGTTGTTTTATTGTCTGCGGGTTTGCTGACGGCATATTGATCTTCTTCTTGGATATGACAAAAGAGCGTGAAGCGTAAGGTGTCATAAATCCATGTTGGCTCATCGTCTCGAAATTGAAGATACGCGAGCCTGCGATTCTGCTCGAAGGTGCGTGCGAGTTCATCGCCAATCGTCGTGCCCTCCCAAGAAATACCATAGACGGTCTTATGCGTACGCCACACATCATCCTGCTCAACACTCTGCCACGCCAAGACGATCTCGCGTTCCCCTGCCAATTTAATCCGTGCCTTGATATCATAATCATATTCCGTATACCCCGTCTTCTTCTGACGTCCTACCTCATGCCCGCCTTGTAAGTCTCCAAAATTTTTATACGTCACTCCCGCATGAATCGCCGTTGAATCGGTGGCCACTTCACCTTGCGCGCGACTGATCACGGACCGTTCGGCGCTGGAGAGCCGTGTGAATAAGCGGCTGCCATAATGGTATTGACCCTCTTCCGCATACTCGGGTTCATAGCTGAATGCCTGAACCGTCCCGCCCACCGCATCACTGCCATACAACACAGAAGCGGGCCCCTTGAGCACTTCAATCGCGGCCAGGCTATAGCAATCAATGGTACCCCAGTATTGATTCGGGCCGCTGCGGAAGGCGGAATTATTTAAACGTATACCATCGATAAGCATGAGTGTGCGAAAGCCGGTAAAGCCACGCAAATAGGGCGAGCCTTGTCCTTGCGATGTTTTCTGCACACGCACAGAAGGATCATCTTTGAGTGCCTCCGGTAAGGAACGTACCCCGTTCTCAGCCATTTGTTTTTCATCGACCCGCGAAATCATCGCGGGTGTCTCTTGAATGGGCCGTCCCACACGCGAAGCGGTCACCACAATCGTGGGGAAATTGGTCGCCACGTTTAATGCTGCCTGTTCGTTAGCATTTGTTTCTGTCGCAAAAACGGACCTGCACAAAAAAAGAGCAGTCCATAAAAATCCGATTTTGTTGGTCATGCTCTTTTAAACGCCAACCTAACCTGTTCGGTTCAATAAATCAATTTTTTTTCACGCTTGCGGCAACACCCAAAGCGCGTTACCATACTTGCTTATGTCGCCCGCTTCAACAGATCACCCCACGCTTCTTGATGACGCAACCCTCATGCTTCGTGTCCGAAACGGAGACCATGACGCTTTTTCTATGGTAATGAAGTCGTACGAAAAAAAAGTTTTGAACTTTTTCATCCGCCTGGGCGTTCAATATGATGCAGAGGATTTAACGCAGCAGACCTTTCTCCGGCTGTATCGTTATCGCGACCGGTATGAACCCAAGGCAAAAGTGTCCACCTTTCTTTTTCTGATGGCTCGGCAGGTCTGGATAGATGAACTTCGAAAGCGTAGCCGAAGAAAAAAATTGGTAGAGTCGTTTGCCAAGGAGACAGAAGGCGACGTGGCACGCTCAGCCGCAGACGAAGTGGCTGCAACAGGAACAACCGACTTACAACAGGCGTTGGCCACTTTACCCGAAAATATGCGCATCGTGATCGAGTTGGGCGTCTATCAGGAAATACCCTACGCGGAAATCGCACGGATTCTGGACATCCCTGAAGGCACCGTCAAGTCGAGGATGTTTAACGCGCTTGCACAGCTTCGCAGGATGCTTGGACGCCCGGGGCACGAGAATAAACGAGAGGAGTAACTTTTTAAATTAAGAGTTAAAAGTTAAACGTTGAGAGTTAAAAGTTTGGAACGCTCAACGCCCAACGCTTAACGCTTAACGTTCAAATTATAGGTAGAATATCTTATGACGATTCATACACACCTCAACGAACTTTCTCAGACGGAGGCAGATGAGCTCCGCTCACTCGTGCAACGCTTACGCGCCATGCCCGAGCAAGAACCATCATTAGCGTTACATGCACAGACGATTGCGCTTCTACCGAAGACGCAACGCATCGTCCTCTGGCGCAATCCATGGATCCGCATGGCCGCTGCGGCCAGTATCGCAATTCTTCTTTCAGCCACGTATGTATTGCACTCTCGCCCTCAACCACTCTCGCCAGACCTGCAGTGGCTAATTTCCCAACAGGAACCCGACGGCACGTGGAACCCCGCGCGTCACGGAGGAGCAGAGCTCTTTCGTCCTGCATTAACGGCACTCTCCCTCCTTGCGTTGGATAAATCTTCTTCTCCGTGCTCGGACACCCTAAAAAAAGGAATGGCTGCGTTGGAACGACTGCAAACGAAGGACGGTCTCTTCAAAAGTCCGGATGCCCAGGCACAAATCTATAATTTAGCGATAACAACTTTTGCACTCGCGCGTTGCACGTCCCATACACCAACGACGCGTCCCATGGTCACGCGGGCCGTCGAAGCCATTACAGCCTCTCAGTTGTCCAATGGAAGCTGGGACTATGCGCCGACTCCCGAAGGCAACATTGCGATCACCTCTTGGATGGTGCGCGCATTGAAAAGCGCAGAAGAGAGCGGCATGGGTAATTCACAGTCGGCTCAGAGGAGAGGGCTACGGTGGCTGATGCGCACCACGTCCTCTCAGAACGGATATGTCAGTTACAAGCCCACGGAGCAAGCCTCTGACACGCTGACGGCCTTGACGGCCATCTCGTTCATTACCGCAGGGAAAGCTTTCCCTGACGTGCAAACCTGCGCCCATCACATGACCGACCGTTTGGCTTCGCAAAAACGTCCTGAATCCCAACGCGACTGCTATCGTGATTACGCCAAGATTATGGCACTTGAGTTAGCCGGGAAAAAGGGCGAAGCACTTCGCGTCCGCCAAGCCATGAAGTCGCTTAGCAAAAATCCAGATACCTGGCAGCTCGCCGGCGGCGAGCTCTACACCGTCGCCTTCACCGCGCTCTGCAGGTAGGCTTACACTTAAACGTTAAGAGTTAAACGTTAAACGTTAAAAAATTAATTCCAAGTTTCAAACGCTTAACATTTAACACTTAACTCTAAAGTAAGATTTCTTAAACTTAAACGTTAAGAGTTAAACGTTAAACGTTTTATCCCTCAACAATCGCGATTTCATCCGGTGTCAATCCGTAAAGGTCATATACCAGACGATCAATCTCCGCGTACTTAAACGTT
This sequence comes from bacterium, assembly GCA_037133395.1. Lineage (GTDB taxonomy): Bacteria > Verrucomicrobiota > Kiritimatiellia > RFP12 > UBA1067 > CAIZQW01. Next base: position 10,857 of record JBAXOG010000158.1, read on the forward strand.
AAGAGTTAAACGTTGGGAGTTAAACGTTAAAATTCAATTCAAAATTCAAACGCTCAACGCTTAACATTTAACGCTTAACTCTAAAGTAAATCCGAATCCACTTAAGCATTAAACGCAAGGTGGCAGAGTCGTCTCGGCTCTGCTTCAGCCGCGAGCATAAGCTTCCTGTATGATATCTTTTCGGACATCGTCGAATTGGCGGATACGCACCTCTCCTTCAGAAAAACGTGCAGAGATAATCAACTCTCCTCCCATGCCAGCAAGGATCTTGCGAAGGGTACTGATATAAATATCGGACTGCTTCTCAAACTTTGAAATAGCTGCTTGTTTCATCTTCAACTCGCCAGCCAACTCTGTCTGAGTCATGTCCAACGCCTGACGAAGTTCAAAAAGAGCCATTTCCTTATTTAAGGATACCACCTTCTTGTCAACACGCACACGCCGCTCAGGCGACATTTTTTTCAAAAGGCTATCAAAAGTCTTATTCATAGTGAGGCCCTCCCCAAATGCTGGACAGTAAAACGGCTTTGTTAAGATATAAAAC
>JBAXOG010000159.1:0-11399 GCA_037133395.1 bacterium
ATTTCACAGGGCGCGAGGACATCCTGCTGCTCGTCAACGCCGTGGTGATGGATCCTCTCCGCAGGGAATGGGCGGAGACCCGTGAGACGGTTTCCTGTCTGCTGGATACAGGCAAGAAAAAGCGCGATGATAAAAACGAGAAGCGAGAACTTAGTTCCTCCGCGTTGAAGAAGGCGCGGATGGAGTCATCCAGCCTCCTGCACGGCTATCTGGTGCGATTGCAATCCGTGAAAGTCCTTGACCCCGCATGTGGCAGTGGCAACTTCCTCTATGTCACGCTGCAAGCCTTGAAAGATCTTGAAAACGAGGTCATTGTCTTTTCAATGGACAACGGGCTGGGTTCGTTCATTCCGCTCGTTGGCCCGTGGCAGCTTTACGGTATTGAACTCAATCCTTATGCGCACGACCTTGCTCAGATGACCGTCTGGATCGGTTGGCTGCAATGGCTCAAGTTCAACGGCTTCGGCTCACCCCAGGAGCCCATCCTCCGAGCCATCCCTGCCAACTTCCAGTGTCGCGATGCCATCATGAATGTAGTCGCTCCCGGAGGTACAGAGGTGCCGAGTGAGATCACTGAACCCGACTGGCCCGCTGTTGATTTCATTGTCGGCAACCCGCCATTCCTCGGGGGGAACCGCATACGCTCAGAACTGGGTGATGAATATGTCGAGAACCTGTTTCGCCTTTACAAGGATCGCGTGCCTGCCTTTTCGGACCTCTGCTGTTACTGGTTCGAGAAGGCGCGGGCACACATCAAGGCGGGCAAATGCAAACGTGCGGGGTTGCTTGCCACCCAAGGCATACGCGGCGGGGTTAACCGCGAAGTCCTCAAACGTATTAAAGATAGTGGGGATATTTTTTGGGCAATTGCAGATCGCGACTGGGTTCAAAATGGCGCAAATGTACATATCAGCATGGTTGGGTTTGATGATGGGATGGAATGCACGCGCAAGCTTAACGGTGAAGTTGTAGACACCATTAATCCCAACTTGACAACACTCTCGGACCTTACAACCGCTTGCCAATTGCAAGTCAATCAAGGCATATCGTTTTGTGGTACAAAAAAGGCCGGAGATTTTAACATCGACGAGAATACAGCCGTTTCATGGTTACAAGAACCCAATCCCCACGGCAGGCCCAATTCAGACGTTTTACGTCCGTGGCTTAACGGCAGCATATTGGTACAGCGAGCTACGCCGCAATGGATCATCGATACTGGAACTTTAGCGTGTTCAGATTTTGCTCTGTATGACACACCCTATAAACATGTTCTCACTCATGTGAAGCCAGAACGTAACACGAACAATGAACCCCGTACGCGAATGAATTGGTGGCTCCACAAGCGAAGTGCGCCCGATATGCGCTCTGCTCTTGAAGGGAAAGACCGATTTATCGCTATCGCCCGTATCGCAAAACATCAGCTTTTTGTTTGGAATCCGTGTATTGTGTTGCCAGATGACGGCTTGTTTATTTTTGCCCGTACCGATGACTGTTTCTTTGGCATACTGCATTCACACATTCACGAGGTATGGGCATCGGCGCAAGGAACGCAATTGCGTGAGAAAGAAAGTGGTTTTCGTTACACGCCAACGACCTGCTTTGAAACTTTCCCGTTTCCTGTTGCCAGCGAAGAACAGAAGAATGTCATCGGGGTTGTTGCAAAGGAACTGAATGCTTTGCGCGAAAATTGGCTGAACCCGCCGGAGTGGACGCGTATCGAGACGCTTGAATTTATTGGGACAGTCGGCGGGCCGTGGAATCGTTATATTGATCCTGCGACTATTGAAGATCGTGGCGCATTCAAAGTCGGAACGGTTCGCTACCCGCGTGTTGTTCCTCGTGATGAAGCCTGCGCAAAGCGACTGAAAGACCGCACCCTAACGAAACTTTACAACGTGCGTCCGCAATGGCTTGCGGACTGCCACGCCCGCCTTGATGCCGCCGTTGCCGCTGCTTATGGATTTAAACTTGACCTCTCCGATGACCAGATTCTCTCTAATCTTCTGGAGCTGAATCATGAGAGAGCAAGGCAGTCCTAAGACGCATTTAATAGGGCTCAGACCTTGCGTTGCTTGGGTTTGCCGATGATGCGCAACAGGGTGGAGACCAGCAAAAACATTTCAGGAAGTCCCGTGGATACCATTTTTTCGCGCATATCCAATATGCGGTAACGCGCAGCGCGTAATTCCGGAACCGTATAATTCAACGCATGGGGTGCTTTTTTTCGAATCGCCCACGCGGGCGTACTTTTGGGGTTCACTGGGAGGTTGTTGAGCAGAATGGTTGCTTCCGGGGTGATGTGCGTCGTCCATCCGCTGGCGAAGATCCATTTCCGGTCAAGAGCTTCACGCAAGATGATTAAATCGCGGATATTCTTTTCTAACATGGCCGCGATCATGATGCCGATGCCCTTTTGTCCGCTCACAGCATGGAGTGAGGTCACCAGTGCTTTTGAATCACGATTGCCGATTGCATCGAGCACATCCCATGCTTCTGCCTCGCGGCCAATGGAGGTGATTTCGCGGATGTCCTTCACCGTGGCAATGACGGCAGGTGAAATATAAATGCTGAGTTTTTCCAGTTCCTGCATCAGCAGACGCGTTTCAAATCCGACGCGTGAGAGAAATTCGGTGCGGGCTTCTGGATTCATCTCAATACCCACTTGCTTCAAGAGCATGTCGAGGCGTTCGCCGGCTTGTTGTGACCGCTCATAAGGCTTAAGGCCGGTTCCAAAATCAATAACCTCGCCGCTTTTTTGGCAGGCTTTAAAAAAGATGGACGTCTTTAGAACTTTCGGGGTCGTGATGATCAAATGCTGGCCAGCCTGGAATCCGGAACCGATCCACGCGCTGAATTTGGCAACAGCTTCTTTAGCCTGTTTGCTCTCGGAGATGCGTCCGCCCCCCGTCAGAAAGTTTGCATCCTGCAACCACGTGACTTTGGCTGCGGAAAAGCCAGGCGTCTGTACGGATTCCATACAGGCTTGTACAGCCTTTTCAACTTGGTCACCATTATCACATCGACCATTAAAAATATCGATACCGAACGTCCGATCAGCTTCAGGGACAATCGCGTTGATACGCTCCTGCGCTGCTGCTTGGCCGAGGTAATCATCGTCACCGCAAATTAAAAATAACTTACCACTCATAGATGAAATACTTTAGCGTTTTTTTTTTCAGATTGCGAGTCTGTAAAGGGTGCGATTCAACTTTGTTGAATCAACACCCGAGGTAGGAGGTAGGAGGTAGGATGGAGGAGCTATAACATCTTTATTTGAAATGTGTTAGATAATTGTTCTCTGCTATTCGCTGTTGTCTCCTGGATGAAGACACATTTTCTGGACTGGTGTAAACGCTTATTTTTTTTCTGAAAATGCCTATCTCTATTGCCTCTTCTCTCCTCCCTCCTACCTACTACATCCTACCTGGTGTGATTCATTTCAACTAAAATGAATCACACTCAGCCCTCAATATCCGCCTTGACTTGTCACGCAAATGCATATACATTTGCAAGCATTTGAAAAGGTTCAAGAGGATAGTTAAGAATAACAAATGAGTGCTGATTCACATATCCAAATACTCGTCGTGATCCCCGTGTATAATCAGGCGCAGACGCTGCTATCTGTTGTCCGGGGATGTCGCGAGAAGATGTCGGACGTGCTGGTGGTGGATGACGGCAGTACGGATGCGGATGTGAAGGCATTACTGGCACGTGAGGCGGTCACGGTGCTTCGCCATGAGCGTAATCAGGGTAAAGGGGCTGCGTTACAGACGGCCTTTGCTTATGCGCGGGCACAGGGATTTTCGCATGTGATTACACTCGATGCGGATGCGCAGCATGATCCGACGGATTTGCCACGCTTTGAAAAGGCAGTCCAGGACAATCCAGATGCAATCGTGATGGGGGTGCGTGATCTGAGCGTCCCGAATGTGCCGAAGTCGAGTCAGTTCGGACGTTCGTTTTCCAACTTCTGGGTCATGCTCGAAACCGGTGTGAAGTGCGCCGATACCCAGTGCGGTTATCGCGCATACCCGCTCAACTATATTTCACAATTGAAACTGCTACGCAAGCGTTACGACTTTGAAATCGAGGTGCTGGTCCGTGGACTTTGGGGCGGTCTGCCGATTACGGAAGTGCCAGTTAAGACCCACTATGCTCCCGCAGATATGCGCGTTTCACATTTTCACAAGGGAGTCGACAATTTTTGGCATACCCATACGCACATACTCTTTGTACTTCGCAGATTGCTGCCGATTCCTCAAAAGCGTTGGATCCCGCGTCAGAATGGAAAGATATGGAGAGACTTATTGCATCCAGTCGCCTTTATCAAGCAGCTTCTCTATGAGCATGTCTCGCCACTTGAATTGGGCATGTCGGCGGGCATCGGAACCTATTTTGCATTTTTGCCGATTCCCTTTGTTCATACGGTGGCGATACTCTATGTCACGACGCGATTAAACCTCAATCGAATCATGGGAATTACGATTCAGAATTTGTTTATGGCTCCGATTGGACCGTTGTTTGCCATTTGCGTGGGGCATTTAATCATGCATGGTTCGTTTATACCCGTTTATACGGGGCCGGGTGGTAGCGAAGCTGTGAAGCAATTCATCATTCAGTTTTTTACGGAGTGGGTGGTTGGGTCGTTAGTGGTGGCTCCTATCTTTGCGCTGCTCTTTGGATGGATTGTCTATCGCATTGCCGAACAGGTGCAAAGCAAAACAGGAACGAAGCCTAAAGTGCGTGGGAATGCCTTGGGATTTTGGTTCTTCAAGATGGCGCTGAAGTTGACAGGGTTGCGAGGTGCTTATGGATTACTCTATTTTGTCTGTGCGCATTATGCTATTTTTGATTCCGAGGCGCGTGCGTTGGCGCGTGCTTATGTTCGCAGGCGTTTCCCGAGGCAAGGGGGACTGGCTCGTTTGTTTTATGTGTATCGGCTCTTTATCTCGCAAGGCAAATGTCTGGTTGATCGGTATGCATTGAATGCGGGTGCGATGGCATTTGATTTCGCAGGTGAACAGGTAATCGCACTGATGAAGGAGCTTGAGAATCGTGGCTTTGTGCTGCTCTTGTCACATGCCGGCGGATGGCAGTTGGCGTTGCCATTCTTGAGTAACATGACCGCTTCCAGACGGGTGTCGCTCCTGATGAATGAAGCGGAGTCTGTGGAGGTCAGGCAGCATGTGCGCGGGGATGATGGGGGCTTTCATGTGATTCTGCCAACCGATGGACCTGGATGCGTGGTGGAAATGGTGATGCGTCTGCAACAGGGCGAGATGGTTTCAATCATGGGTGACAGAGCGTATGGCGGACAGACTGCACCGGTTCAGTTTATGGGCGAGGAGGCTCAGTTCCCTGTGAGCGCGTTTGCCGTGGCACGCGCCGCTAAATGTCCGGTCGTCGTGCTTTTCGCGCCGAAGACCGGATTAAAAACCTACACGCTTGAAGTGTTTAACATTGCAGAGATCGCTTCCGCTGACCGCACGTCGATTCGTACCTGTCTTCAGCAATATGCTGATCGACTAACGGATTTCACGCAGCGTTATCCGTTGCAATGTTTCCTCTTCCATGATGTGTGGAAGAGGGAGACCGGAAGCATGGAATAGTGGAAGAAGATGCCCTTGGGAGGGACGAGCGCCTGCTCGTCCTAGGCACGTCCGGTGGCTACCAGAGAATAAACAATGGGGCAACTTTTTTCTGATGGCTAGTCGTAAGCCTGGGCGTATAGGCGTCCTCGCCTGTACCCGAAGCTGAATGCTTATGCTGGTCTGGCAGTTGCCGGACCAGCGAACAGGCGGGGACGCCTATTCGCCCAGCAAGGCACCCAACCCCATCATTCCAGTATTCCCATATTCCAACATTCCAATGAATTTACAGGCTCGCTTAATGCACAGGCCGGATGACGATTGGTTCGTCCGCATCAGCACTGTTAGCATCACGGTCTTCCAGTTTCTTCCAAAACATCCCATAGACGGCGATGAAGACGAAGCAGACCGTCGGGACAATGAAGCCGATCTTCATCGAGCAGATGTCCGCGATCCATCCCATAAACGGAGGTGCGATTGCCCCGCCGACGATCGACATGACGATTAATGAGGACGCAAGCTTTGTATGTTCACCCAGGCCACGAATGCCGAGAGCAAAGATGGTGGGGAACATGATCGACATAAAGAAGAAGGTGCCAAATAACGCAACGACACCCACCATGCCGAATCCCGACATTGCAAGCAGGCATAAGACAAAGCAGATTGAAGCATAAAGCGCGAGCGCCTTTTGGGGTTTCATGAGTCCAACAACAAAACTGCCGCAGGCTCGTCCACCCATAAACAATCCAAAGCCACCAATACCAAGCCAGTTCTTTGCCGTGGCGTCTGTCATGCCGTGCACGTTTTCAACGATGTAGTTAATAAAGAAACTAAAGATGCCGGTCTGAGCTGCGACATAAAGGAATTGCGCAAGCACACCGAACACAAAATGATAACGCTTCCAAAGGGGTTTGACGGCCTGCCCCGTGGCCTCGGCCTTGACTTCCTCTTCGTTGTGTATGTCAGGCAGGTAGGCGAAGGCAAAGACAACGATTAGGATGGTGACCACAATAGCGACGCCTATGTAAGGAATATAGAGTCCGTCATTGGTGGCAGCAGCGCCTTCGATACTCTTACCAAAAACAAAATGTCCGCCAACGATAGGACCTAATATCCAGCCGACGCCGTTGAAGGTTTGTGCAAGGTTAATACGTGTTGCGCCGGATTCGGGTGGACCGAGTACCGTAGCATAAGGATTGGCGATTGTCTCAAGACAGGTCATGCCCGTGGCGAGAATAAAGAGTCCGGTGAGAAACGCCCAGTAGGTACCGATCTTCGTCGCTGGCACGAACCAAAACGCGCCAATGGCGATCAGGACTAAACCGATGAGAATGCCGCCCTTATAGCCAAAACGCTTGGCCAGAAGACCAGCGGGTATGGCCATTAGAAAATAGCCGATATAATTGGCGAACTGAACAAGTCCAGATTGCGCCTTGCTGATATGCAGGGTGTTCTGAAAGTGTTTGTTGAGAATGTCAATCATCCCATTGCAGAAGCCCCAGAGGAGAAAGAGCATCGTGACCAATGCAAAAGTGACGAATAGGTTTTTCCCGTTTTCCGTAGTGAACATTTTCATAGTGGTTTTGCCCTGTAATATTAAGAGATTGGAGTTACGCCCTTTTTGAGAATAATGTTGCCATACTTCGCGAGTTCGCCTGTCATGACACACGCAAAGGCTTTCTGGGCACGGTCATAGAAGTCAAAGCGCCCGATCCGCGTAATAGCGGGTACTTTCTTGAGTTTCTTTCGCATGGCAGCTATGTAACTCTTGCCTACTTCCGGATCGAGGGTATCCCCTTCGACAGCAGCCATCATGATGAGGGGCGGGGAGTAACTGTCGAGTTCGAAGAGAGGTATGATGGCTTCTAAGAGGTCAGGAATTCGAAGGCCATCTGCGCGTATGACTGTCTTACAAAACGTGTGTCCGGGAAAGTGCGCATCGGCTAAAATTAGTTCATCTCCATGTCCCATGCGACACATCACAGACAACAACTCAGGACTTAATAACGGGGATATTCCTTTTAACATGTGTTACTCCTTTTTTTGATCTCAAATTAAGACAACGCGTTTATTAAAAAAGTTCTTCATCAAAACACACCGCAACTTTACCACAATTACCGCCTGCCATCAATGCGTAAAACTTCAACAGTTTTCCACGAAATACACTACAAACACAAAGGAAAGCCAATTTCGGATGCTAAAAAAGGTTCCAGTCAGTTTATTCCCGGTGCGCTGTAACGTGCGCTCTATCCTTTGTCAGCATCTTTCTTAAAACATCTTCGTCCTATAAGTGTCTCTACTTCCCGACAGCAATTTTCAGAACATAAGCGTAATCACCGACTGCTTTACCGGGCATGGTCACATGTAGCCCCTCGGTCCCTTGACTCCAAGGAAGTATTTCTCCGGTCGCTAGCAGAGAGACCGAGTTGATGGGGCCAAGGGTTTTGCTAGCGAGTGATTTTATCGTGATCTTTGCGCCGTTGCCCGGCCAGTCGAGCAGGATGGCGTAAAGCGTTTTCTCGTCCTTGGACTGCGTGAACCGGATGTCTTCCGCGGTGAAATGATATTGGTTGTCATTGAAATGACCGGTCTTCGGTAGCTCGAACGGGCCTTCGCCAAATACCGTGAATGGACGTGTGCCGTAGATCGCTTCGCCATTCAGCTTCAGCCACCGGCCAATGTCGAGCAACTCATGCCGGTAGGTTTCCGGCAGGCTCCCGTCAGGACGCAACCCAACATTGAGCATCATGTTACCATTCTTGCTAACGATATCCACGAGGTTGTCAATAACCTGACTGGCAGTCAGCCGAACACGATCCGGACCGCTGGAGGGAGTTTTCGTGGTCGACATACCGGCATCGTCACCGACGGTCGACTCGCTGAACGCGGACCCGAGATAAAACCAGCCGGGATTGATTGTGGTATCCACTTGCCACGGGTTGGTCATGCCTTTACCAGTGCCCGCGCTTTCGACATCCAATGTGAAGCCCGCAGGCGATGTCCGCTTGATGCAGAACACGCCGTCCCTCTTCCCGTTCACCTTGAGATCGTGATTGTAAAAATGCGCAGCCAGATTCAAACCGTAGTCGCCATTCGGCAACCCGCCATCGAGGTAGAGCAAATCGGGATTGTATTTATCAATCAATTCCTTGGTGCGGCGATACCAGCCCTGTGCGAATCCAGGATTCAAACGTCGTAACCGATCCGATGTACGCTTGCCGTAGAGACCTTCATTCTTCGGATCTAGAGTATCGTAAGGCACGCCTTTCAAGGGCCCGGTCGCATCCATCTCGCCTTGATAGAACGCATGTTCGTGAAACCCGTTGGACAAATGCGAGGTGATGGCCAAGCGCAGCTTCTCCTTGGTACAGGCCTTCTTCCACTCTCCGACGATGTCAATCTGCGGCCCCATCCGATACGAGTTCCACGGCTGATACGTGGAATTGTAGAGATCAAAGTTGTCATGATGCACGGCCATCACGCCAATGTATTTCGCGCCACACGCCTTGTAGAGCTCGGCCAGAGCAGCGGCATCAAATTTATCCGCCTTCCACAGCGGGATGAAATCCTTGTAGCCGAATCTTGACGGATGTCCGAAGTTTTTTACATGGTACTGGTAAACGGATTCCCGTCCCGGCTTGTAACCCGACAGGCCCTGCGAGGTTTTTGCTTTCTGGTCATCCCGATAGGCCTCTGGCTCCTGCTGGGTGTATAGGAAGCGGCCATAATGCCCATCGAAACCAGCCACCGAGTTGAGTCCCCAGTGCATGTAGATGCCAAACTTCGCGTCGCGGAACCACTCGGGACACTGGTAATTCTCGCCCAACGATTGTGCGGTCGGCTTGAAAGGACCGTCAGCAATTTGAAAATCAAAACTGGTCGTATCGAAGTTGGTGGCGGCTTTAATATCAGCCGCCGCGACGTCCGAATTATCGATGGCGTAGAGTGCGGCCAGCGGCGCCAGCAGCAGGGTCGTGAGGAGTGTGAGGGTGTGTTTCATTTTCATTTCTTGAAGATTGGAGCGCCCATGTTAACCGAGGTTGTTGTTCTTCCGGAATGATCGAGAATGCCAACCTGCTCCACCATGAAGTGATTCTTCATGTCATCAAATCGGGGGCCACGATTGTGTCCGAGGAGCGGGACGAGGTCAAGCTGCTTGGGGCAGTTGAGTGTGTTGTAGATGGAGAGGACAGTCATCGCAGGACAGGCCGTGTCGATCAGGCCGCTGCTCATGAGTACCGGCACCTTGACGAAGCGCGCGAAGTTCACGGTGTCGTAGTAGGCGGTGGAGGCGACAATTTTCGGATCTGGGGTCTTCTTGTCACGCCCCATAATGAGGTTGTTCGGCGCAGCATCAGGCCGTCCGTAAAGCGGGCCCGTGTGCTCGCCGAGCGCGGGTGCGATGCTGACAACCGCCGTGATGCGCGGATCGAGGGCTGCGGCGATGTTGGCAAAGCTCACCTCATAGAGCTCGACATCGGGATCGCCCTGAGAGACCGGCGTGATCTTAGGATCCAAGGGAATCTTGGGCAAAGCTGACTTCTGGTCGTTCCAGAATGCTTCAAAATCAGCAGGCAACTTGGCAGTGGGTTTGATCGTGTAAGGATCAAAGGCTGCACCTGCCATGCCTGTACCCAGCTTGTCCGCATTGTCCTTGGGCGTCACCTTGAGTTGCAACACGCCCGGCTGGTCGAGCGTACCCTCCACGATTGTTGTTCCTGATGTGAGGGAAAGAGTCCCCTGTCCCAGCACGCTGGCGCCATCCAGCGTCAGTATCCACGAGAGTTCGCTAACGGAGGACTGAGCGTTGGTCGCAAGTGTCACGTGGAATACGACCTTCTCGCCAACTTTGTAAATAGCATTCGTCCGGTCAGTCGTGACTTTGATGAAGGTGTTGGGTTGCACCTGCGTACCAGCGGCGTGGGACATCGCGATGCCTAACTGGGACACTAACAGGGTGGCAAGCAGAGCTGAAGTGGATTTCATGGAAGCGAACATTTTACTTTGTTTTTCCCTTCTGATGTTGGAATAGTGGTCGACTTTGTAATATCAACTTTATCAGAGAGAACCTCGCCGATTATCTTGTCTGTCAGCTCATTTGGGTGGCCGATCCAGGCGATCCGGCCATCTTTGCCGACCAAGAAGGCGGTCGGAATGGTATTTACGCCGGCGGCGTCCAACCATGTCTTATTCATCGCGCCGACTCCAGCGGGGTCCACATTATCCAAGGCGACAGGGTAAGTCATCCTGTCTGCCATTTTTGTGACGAACGCTTTCACGGGTGTCTGGTTTTTTCCTTCTACGTTCTGACCGATCACCACCAATCCTTTGTCCCGGAACTTCAGGTACAACTCATTGAGGTGAGGAATGCTGGCCACGCAAGGCCCGCACCAGGTTGCCCAGAACTCGACCAGATAAGCTTTGTCTTTCGAAAACTCCGTGACCGGCACTCCTTGAATCCACTCTCCGCAGGTCAGCTTCGGTGCGGGGTCGCCCATTCTGAGCGTAATCACCTGTTTCTGCGGAGACATAACCGGGAGCTGTCCGGCCTTGTAGTTTGCCAAGATCGATTTCTGTTCGGCTGTGAATTCCTTATCATACTTGTCCTGCTTGACATCTGCCATCAGAGCGATCACTTTCTCTTGCAATTCGACGGCCTTTCCCTTTTCGCCTTTCATGAATGTTGCACGGGCGAGAACCGTGAGATGACTGGCCAGGTCCACATCATTGTTGAACTCGCCCTCATTTGCCTTTACGGCAAGTTCATAAGCGTTTGCAAGCTCTTGGCCTGAAAGGGACTCATTCTCAAGC
>JBAXOG010000160.1:0-11285 GCA_037133395.1 bacterium
TCACTGATCAGTTTTATATCTTAACACACTGTCCAGTTTTTGGGGAGTAGCTCACAGAGAGGCGAAAGTGTAAGAAAAACAAAGAAACCAAAAAGAACGAAATTCAACCAACTGCTAAATGCGACTACAGTGAGACTGTAGATTAGAACGATTAATACAAGCGAAAAAAACAACCATACCAAGTTGTATCCGAGAATACTCCAAAGACGTTTAGTCATCACGTCCCATGCGTTTTCGTAGGCATCAAAACCGTTCATTCTTCGTTCAACCATTGTGTTCTCCGCTCCAACGTTTAATGAAGATTAGTTATCACTTTCTTAGAACAAAATTATTATATTACACGAGCATCCCATAGGATTTACCAGAAACATTACAGCACCTATGATTGGCTTATATTATGCGGGGAGGGGGCAAAATAGTCAACCCCAAAAATAATCTTTTTCGCACCTATTTTACGAACTCGAACGCAGACACAATTTATCTTTTGGCCACTTGTTTCGCCCTTGCATATCGGCTTAAGAATAGGCATAATTATTGGCTCATTTTTATAACCATAAGGAGACAAAACACATGCGCACAAAAATCGTTGCAGGAAACTGGAAAATGAACAAGACCGCGTCGGAAACAGCGGCGCTTATCGAAGGGATTAAAAAAGAGACTGCCGGCATCACGAATGTCGAAGTGGTTGTTTGCCCTCCGTTTACAGATTTGAAGGATGCCGCAGCAGCGTGCGCGGGTTCGAACGTTAAGTTGGGGGCTCAGAATATCCACTGGGAGGCATCTGGCGCTTACACGGGTGAAATTTCCGCAGCAATGTTGAAGGATTTGGGTGTGACGCATGTCATTGTGGGTCACAGCGAACGCCGTCAGTATTTCGGTGAAACAGACGAGACCGTCAACAAGCGCACAAAGGCTGCTTTGGATTCCGGACTTGTTCCGCTGGTTTGCGTCGGTGAAACACTGGCAGAACGTGACAATGGCCAGATGGAAGCTGTGGTGGTTCGTCAGACCAAAGCCGGTCTTGCAGGACTCGATCTTTCTAAGGTTGTCGTCGCTTATGAACCCGTATGGGCGATTGGCACTGGACGCACAGCGACTCCCGAACAGGCACAAGACGTGCACGCAATTATCCGTCGCACGCTTGCTGAAATGGCAGGCAAGGCTGTTGCTGACACGGTTCGTATCCAATACGGTGGCAGCATGAAGCCTGATAACGCAAAAGAGCTGATGGGTAAGCCTGACATTGATGGTGGACTCATTGGCGGCGCTGCATTGAAGGCAGATACCTTTGCTGCAATCATTAAGGCGGGTGTATAAGCTTTATGAACATTGTTGAGAAAATCCTTACGAAACATCGCATGTCGGGTGAGCTGACTCCTGGAAAGGAGTTGGCCATCCGTATTGACCAAACGCTGACACAGGATGCGACCGGCACGATGGCCTATCTCCAATTTGAGAGCATGGGTCTGGATCGTGTGAAGGCCGATTTAGCGGTCAGTTATGTGGACCATAACACGATCCAGGTCGGCTTTGAAAATGCGGATGACCATGCGTATCTGAAGAGCGTGGCCAAGCGTTACGGTGTTGTTTTCTCGCGACCTGGTAACGGCATCTGTCATCAGCTTCATCTGGAGCGTTTTGGTAAGCCTGGGGCGACGCTCTTGGGAAGCGACTCGCATACCCCGTCTGGCGGTGGTATGGGAATGATCGCGATAGGCGCGGGAGGGATTGATGTGGCGGTGGCCATGGGTGGCGGTCCGTTCTATTTGGTTTCTCCCACGGTACGGCTTGTCAAGTTGACTGGGAAACTGATGCCCGGTGTTTCGGCAAAGGATGTTGCTCTTAAAGTTTTGACCGTTTATGGGACCCAGGGTAATGTAAATTGCATGATCGAATATGGCGGTCCCGGTGTGCAGACGTTGAGTGTTCCTTCTCGCGCCACCATCACCAACATGGGTGCGGAGCTGGGGGTGACCACATCGGTCTTTCCGAGTGATGCAACCACACGTGCATTTTTGAAAGCGCAGGGCCGTGAACAAGACTGGACTGAACTGCTTGCGGATGCCGATGCGACGTATGACCAGATCGTGGAACTCGATCTCTCAAAGGTTGAACCCATGGCCGCGTGTCCTCATTCGCCGGGTAATATTGCTACTATCGCTTCACTGGCGGACAAGAAGGTTAATCAGGTTTTGATTGGTTCTTGTACAAACTCATCTTACCGCGATTTAAAGACGGTGGCTCTGATGCTTCGAGGCAAGAAGATTCATCCGGATATCGAAGTCGGTGTTGCGCCTGGATCACGTCAGGTTGTGGAGATGCTGGCTAAGGAAGGCTTGCTGGGTGACCTTGTCAGCGCAGGGGTACGTATTCTCGAAAACGCCTGTGGCTTCTGTATTGGAAACCACATGTCTCCCGGCACGAATGCAGTCAGCCTTCGCACGAGCAATCGTAATTTTGAGGGACGATCCGGCACGCAGTCCGCGCAGATTTATTTGGTTAGCCCGGAAACAGCCGCAGCCGCGGCATTGACGGGCTGTTTCACCGATGCGCGCACGTTGGCGCTTGAGCAGGCCGTTATTGAGCCGACGAATTTCTCGATTGACGACAGTATGTTCCTGTTCCGCGATACAGCCTGCAAGGGTGTGGCGGGAACGGAGATTGTGCGGGGTCCAAACATTGGCAAGGTCCCATCGGGCCAGCCAATGGCGGATGAGATGAAGGGCGTAGCAGTGATTAAGGTTGGCGATAAAATTACGACGGATCACATCATGCCGGCTGGCGCGCGGTTGAAATATCGTTCGAATATTCCTCAGTACGCAAAGTATGTTTTTGAACATGTGGATGCGAACTTCCATGCGAATGCATCGGCAAACCGTGATGCTGGGCTTGCTAATGTGATTATTGCGGGTGACAGTTATGGTCAGGGATCAAGCCGTGAACATGCTGCGATGTGTCCGATGTATCTCGGAGTCAAAGCACTGATTGCAAAGAGTATGGAGCGTATTCATCTTGCCAATTTAATTAACTTCGGCATTGTCCCCTTTACCTTTGTGAATCCGTCTGATTACGATGGAATTCAGAAGAACGACAAGCTGAAGATCCCAATCATGCGAGAGGTGATCGCTGGAAACGGCAGGGCTGAGGTTACGAACGAGACTCAGGGAACGTCCTTTGAAGTGTCGGTTACGTTGACGTCACGTCAGAAGACCATCCTGCTGCACGGGGGCCTTCTGGCCGCTGTCGCGGCTGGGGCCGTCAAGTAGTAGGCAAGCCCGCTGCCTGCGGAGCTGGAATATACGAGGGAGAAACTTCTTAATTAAAAGTTAAACGTTGAGAGTTAAAAGTTTGAACGCTTAACGCTTAACGTTTAACGGTTAACGCTGAAGTTGGGATAAATAAGGCAATAACGCAATAAGGCAATAACGCAATTCCATTGAAGTTATAGGAGCTGAGAGTATGGCAGAAAAGAAAAAGAAAATTGTTGATCCGCGTCCGAGTTGGGATGAATATTTCATGGAGATCGCGCAGGTCGCCTCCTCTCGTGCAAACTGTTCTCGTCGTAAAGTGGCTGCAGTTGTCGTTGTTGACCAGCAGATTGTGGCGACGGGTTATAACGGCACGCCACGCGGTGTTAAGAATTGTTTTGAAGGTGGTTGTGCGCGTTGTGCAGGCAATGCACCCTCTGGCTCAAGTCTCGAAGAGTGCATTTGCGTGCATGCGGAACAGAATGCGATTTGCCAGGCTGCCTACCACGGCACACGGATTGCTGGTGCAACTATTTATGTGACCATCAGTCCCTGTTTGACCTGTGCAAAGCTTATTATCAACGCCGGTATCCGTGAAGTGGTGTATGGCGGTGATTATGCTTTTACGGAGCAGACCGAAAAACTGCTCAAGGCTGCAGGCGTGAAGTGCCGTCGCTTTGCGAAAAAATGAACATAGAACCCATGCCTGTACACGATGTGAAGTCTAATCGTGTTGTGAACGCATTTAGCCGTTATCTTGAAGCTGAATGCAATGCATCACCCCATACGCTATCTGGATATGTTCAAGATATTGGACAACTGTGTGCCTTTGTTTGGCCTTCGCTCAAGGCGCAGTCGCCGGTTGATTGGCCAAGCGTGACACGTGAGCAGGCACGTGCGTTTCTTGTAACCTCGAATCGCTTGGGGGCATCTCCCGCCACGACTCGGCGTAAATTGGCATCCTTGCGAAGCTTCTATCGTTTTCTGGTACGAGAAAAACAGATTGTCACTAATCCTTTTGTAGGTATTCGCGGACCCCGTATGGGCAAGCGCCTTCCGACTGTTCTCAGCATTCCCGAGATTGAAAATCTTCTGGCGGCGCCACTCAAGAATCTTCGGATATATCGGGAACGTCATGGCGCTGTGCCCCCGGCCATGGACTATGCGGCTAAGCGCGACCTGGCCATTTTCGAGGTACTGTACAGTACGGGTTGCCGTGTGAGTGAAATCGCGGCGCTCACATGGTCGGATATTAATTTTGAGCGTGGTACCACCATTGTTGAAGGGAAGGGACGTAAGCAACGTCTGTGCGTGCTGGGCGGACCTGCATGCGATACATTGAAGGCGATGCGTGTCTCCGCAGAGGCCTTGTGGGAAGAGAAGGCGGTCGATACCGCTGCGCTATTTTTAAATCTGAAAGGCGGTCCTCTGACGGTTCGATCCATTGAACGACAAATGAAGACGTGGTTAGCGGCTGCGGGGCTTCCACCGGAACTGACACCCCATAAGCTTCGCCATAGCTTTGCAACGCACTTACTGGATGCAGGTGCTGATTTACGTAGTGTTCAGGAGATGCTTGGACATAGTAGTCTTTCGACCACACAGATTTATACGCATGTATCGATTGAGCGCCTCAAAGAAGAATACGACAAGGGCCATCCGAGAGCGTGAATGAATATCCAATATCCAACAGGGAATATCCAATATCCAAGGGGAAGGCCGCGTTTCCGATGGGTATTGATCATTCCGTGTTCATGATTAGATATTCAAGTGCTCTTTTCAGCTTAAACACTTCTACTAGTGGGTATTTGAGCTTGCAAAGTGACCTCCGCTAAGATTAATCTATTGAATCACTGGACTATGGTTGTCCGTTTTTGTTTTACGAAGCTAGAGGAAGTACGAACATCATGATGCATTTACACCCAGCCATTGAGAACGCATACAAGGTTTTAGAGGGAGCGTCTATCTCGCATGAAGAAGCGCTTGAGCTGGTCACCCAGATTCAGGGTTCCGACATTTTGGATCTTATTTCCCTGGCAAATAAAGTCCGTCAAAAGTTTGCAGACCCGCTTGCGCCTTGTTCCATCATCAATGCGAAGTCAGGCCGGTGCGAGCAGAATTGCCGTTTCTGCGCGCAGAGTGCCCATCATGATACGGGTATTGAAACGTATGAGTTGTTGCCGAAGGAAGAGGTGGTTGCCGCAGCAAAGAAGGCATACGCGACAGGCGTCCGTATGTTTGGATATGTGACGAGTGGCTTGGGCTATCTAAAGCCGGATGATGAGTTTAAAAAAATATTGGATACACTCGATGCGCTTCATCAGGCATTGCCCGATATGAAACTGTGTGTGTCGATTGGTATTTTGAGCTCGGAAACCGCTGAGTTGCTGTCCCAGCATCATGCCTGGCGCTATAACATGAATTTGCAGACGAATCCAGCACGGTATAGCGAGCTTATCGCCAGTACGCACTCGATTGGTGATAAGATTGCGACCATCAAGCATCTTCAATCTTTTGGAGTGACCAACTGCACGGGCGGTATTTTGGGTTTGGGCGAGACGTGGCAAGACCGTGTGGACATGGCCTTTGTTGTTCACGATCTCAATGTAGATGGCATCCCGCTGAATGTGTTATTGCCGATCAAGGGGACCCCTTTGGAAACGTATGAAATTTTGAGTCCTGCAGATACGGCCAAAGCCTTTGCGCTCTTTCGCCTTGTCAATCCGACAAAGATGATTAAGTTTGCCGCTGGGCGTGAGACCGTCATGAAGGATTTTCAAGGTTTGCTCATGTTGGCTGGAATCAATAGTCTTATGACCGGTGGTTATCTGACAACCCGCGGGCGTAGTATCGAGGATGACTTAGCCTTTATTGGACATTTGGATGATTTCTGAACTCTTACAGGATACAGAGGATCTCAAGAACAACGGACGGTTCCGTATGTTGCGTGAGATCGCACCATTGGGAGATGGGCGTTGTCGTTGGGAAGGCAATGAGTACTGGAATCTGTCGAGTAATGATTATCTGGGCATTGCTGGCAATGCAGATTTAAGACGGGCGTTTTATGCGCAATTCGATTTGGGATCGCCTGAACTGGCTTTGACCAGTGCCTCCAGCCGATTGCTGACCGGTAATACGTTAGCCTATACGCGATTGGAGAATAAGCTCTCTGAGTTGTATGATCAGCGTGCGGCATTGGTTTTCAACAGTGGGTATCATGCGAATATTGGGATTCTCCCTGCACTCGCAAGCAACAAGGATTTGGTTCTCTCGGACAAGTTGAATCATGCGAGTATCATTGACGGCATGAAATTATGTGATGCCGAGACCCAACGTTATCGCCATCTGGATTATGAGCATTTAGAAAAAATCCTGTCTGAGAAGCGGGCGCAGTATCGTCGTGTCTTTCTTGTCACGGAATCTATTTTTAGTATGGATGGTGACCGGGCGGATATCTTGAAACTGGTCGAGTTGAAGGAAAAATACGATTGCCTCTTGATGGTTGATGAAGCGCATACGGTTGGCGTGCGGGGACCTTCCGGGACTGGGCTGTGTGCCGCGCTTGGGGTTCACCAGAAGGTTGACATCCTGATTGGAACCTTTGGTAAAGCGTTTGCCTCGGCCGGCGCATATGCAATCATGGCGGCAGAAGTGAAGGACTATCTGATCAATCATGCGCGATCGTTTATTTTTACAACCGGTCTGCCACCGGTTGTCTTGAATTGGAGTGCCTATGTGCTGAAACGCTGTTCACGCATGGATGCGGAGCGTGAAAAGCTTACGCGCATGGGTATCCGCTTGCGGACCCTCATTCAGGCGAAGAGGCTGGGGACTACGATCGAAGGTGATTCGCAGATTGTGCCACTGATTATTGGCGAGGATGCAGATGCTGTTGAAAAGGCGAGCGAGTTTCAAAAAAAGGGATTTCTAGTCTTTGCAATTCGTCCGCCAACGGTTCCGCTAGGAACGTCGCGCCTTCGGTTTTCGTTGAATGCAGCCTTGGAGGAATCAATTTTAGATCAACTGATATGATTTCAACATTCCTTAACAAAATGCAGCATGAGGATCTTATCCTCTTTTTTAATGGATGGGGGATGGATCATACGCGTTTTGCTGAATGGTCCTGCGGGCCTTATGACGTATTGGCTGTTCATGATTTTGCTCAGTTGGAGACTCTGCCTGATGTGTCGGGATACACACGCATCCACTTAATTGCATGGAGTCTTGGTGTTTGGGTGGCTGCAAAATTACTAGCAGATACCAAGGTCGTCCATCAGTTGAGCACCAGCCTTGCGATTAATGGGACGCTGAATCCGATTGATGCCAAGGACGGCATACCGCCAGAGATTTTCGATGGAGCCATTGAGAACTGGGAAGATGTGTGCGCACGCGAAAAGTTTGGACTGCGGGTTAGCGGAACGACCGAGAGTCTGACGCTGCGTTCGCCAGAAAACCAACATGTTGAGCTTCTTGCGATGCATCAGCTCATCAAGGCATCTCCGCCTCCGAGAAACATTTTTTCAACCGCTCTGATTGGTACACGCGACCGTATTTTTTCGCCTGGTGCGCAGCGCCATTTTTGGTCGCAATGCGAGGGGGTGACCATCATCGAGAAGCCTATACTTCACGATCCATTTGTTAATCTGAAGTCCTGGGAGGTAGTTCTTGCGCTTGCAAAAACCTGATACATTCCGCATTCATCAACGGTTTAGCCGCAGCCTTGCAACCTATCAGGAAGCGGCTGTTGTCCAGAAGCGCATGGCTAGTGCGCTCAATGAGATACTGACGCAGACCACGTCTAAACGTGTTTTTGAGACTGTTCTTGAATTGGGATGCGGTACGGGTTTGCTGACAGATGCATTTGCATCCTGTTTCACGTGGGAGAAGTTTTATTTGTACGACTTAATCGCCGAATGTTCGCGCTATCATGAACATCGAACAAACACGCAATTTCACGTAGCTGATATCAATGTGTTTGATGCTTATCCGCAAGCGGATCTGATTCTTTCAGGGGCCACATTCCAATGGATACATGATATAGATGCGTTACTCATACGTCTTGGACATGCGCTCAAGCCCGGCGGCATACTTGCATTTACCTCGTTTGCGCCTGGGAATTTAATGGAGGTTTCGGCCGTGACGGGTTCAAGTCTTTCCTATTTCACAGAACCCCAGCTTTGCAATACGCTAACGAAAGCAGGCTTTCATGTTTCTGCATTTGAAACGCAGATCATGATTGAACATTTTTTCTCCCCGCGCGCTGTCCTTGCCCATCTGAAAGCAACAGGGGTAACAGCTACCTCTGAGAATCGCGTCTGGACAAAGGCTTCTTTGCAAGCGTTTGAAGAGCAGTATCATGCTTTAAAGACAGCGGACGGATTATATCCTCTGACCTACACCCCTCTATATTGTGTCGCTGAAAAGCGAAGCTATTCCAAAGAATGATTTACCTCAGCACGGTAATTGAATTTGATCTTTATTAACTCAAGAAAAATTTTATAAATATCGCGGATCCGGAGCTTGGTGCCCGGAACGTCATGCCATGCCTTCAAGTGGAGTTGCTCCACATTATTCAGTAAGGAATCTGGGCCTAGAAAATGCTTAATCCGAAGGAATATCTCAATATCGAAGATCCATCGAGCGATAAAGCGAGTCTCAAAGATTTTTGACGCAAGGCGAGATGTAAACATTTTTGCGCCACATTGAGTATCATGGATTGGCAGCCCGATATAGTGCTGTATGATCGTGTGCATGATGATGCTGATAATTTTTCGTGAAAAAGAACGCTGTATTTGCGCATCCGCTTCTTTCTTGCGAAATCCGACGACTGCCTGTAGCGATTCATTTTGGATAAAGGCTTGTACGAATCGATCCAGCTCTGAGAGAGGCGTTGCAAGGTCAGAGTCCCAGAAGCCGATCATATCAAATGGATTTAAGGTTTCTGCTAGCATCGCAAGAACCCCTTGTCGGACAGCCTCTGCTTTGCCTTGATTCTTTACCAAAGAGACAATGCGAATCGCATCAGCAACATGCTGTGCTGTAAAATTTTTTACAATGCGCAATGTTTCATCCGTGCTCCCGTCATTCACAAAACAGAATGTCGTTGTGGGATGACTTTTTAAAAAAGCGGAATAGGCTGAAACATTGAGTCGCTTGGACTCATTATAGCAAGGAATAACGAGCGCGAGTCTTTTTTGAGATGCCGTAGCTAGAGGCGTTGTTGAAACCATAATTGGGCAAGTATACATTTGACTGTCTGAAAAGGCAAGCGTCGCTTTGGGAGTTTGCGTGTGATAATTTTTGTTATATAAAATCACTAAGTTGGAAGTAAAGGGAGTAGAGCGCATCTGCGATTTTTCGAATTTCGGTTGACTTTTTTAATCGTTCTCCTCATAATTACACCATATTTTTGAGTGTAGATCGAATCATCAGGAGTAAATCATTATGAATAAAAAATGGAGCATGATGGTCGCTGGCTTTATGACATTTAACGCGCAACCTGCTGATAATCGCGAAAAGAAGGATAGGCGATACACACGCGGCATCGGTTGGACATTCTAAAAGTTGTTTGCTAGGAGGACAATATGCATAAGTGGAAATTTTACAGGACGGGTGGTCTGGATCAGGTGATGCTCCGCAACGGTGCTGACATTGCAAACCTGAAGGAGCTTGATCAAAAGCTGTGGACGGCATTAAGCTGCCCCACCAAGGGCATCCGATTTGATGCAAAGACGCTTGAGCTGCTGGACACGGACCACGACGGCCGCATTCGCGTGCCCGAATTGTTGGGGGCGATTCAGTGGCTTTTAGTCCGCCTTGTTTCATTAGACACCCTGCTGGAAGGATCCGAAACACTCCGTCTGTCGTCAATCAATAGTAAGACCCCTGAGGGACAGTCCCTGCTGGCGAGTGCCAAGCGTATTCTTGCCAACCTTGGAAAGGGGGCAGCAGATGCCATTTCGATAGCCAATGTCACGGATACCTCCAAAATTTTCGCGGAGACCTGCTTCAATGGTGATGGCGTCATCCCTGCTGACGCGGCTGATGACGCAGTCACGCAACAAGTGATCGCTGATATTATTGCAACCTTGGGGGCTGTAACCGACCGCAGCGGCAAGCCTGGCGTAAACCAGGAAAAGGTTGATGCCTTTTTCTCTGCGGCCGTTGCTTATCTCGATTGGACTCGCCGCGCGGATGCAGCCGTTCTGCCTCTCGGTGAGAAGACTGTTGCTGCTGCAGCAGCACTTGACAGGGTCAAAGCGAAACTAGACGATTATTTTACGCGCTGCCGCATGGTGGCTTTTGATTCACGGGCAGCCGGGCCACTCAGTCGGACAGACGGCGATTTCGCCGCGCTGGCGAACCAGGACCTTACAGATAAAGTGCCCGCCCTTGCGACCTTCCCGCTGTCTGTTATCGCCGCAGGACGTGACCTGCCTTTGAAGGAAGGCGTGAACCCGTATTGGACGGAAGCGCTGGCTCTCTTTAAATGCGAAGTCGTGGGACCATTGCTTGGCGCGGACATTTCAAAGCTTTCCGCTGCTCAGTGGCAACTCTTGAAATCCACGTTCGCGCCTTATGAGGCTTGGTTGGCTGCTAAGGTTGGTTCGGAGGTCGAAGCACTCGGCGCAGGGCGCCTGGCCGTGCTTCTCGAGGGACGTGCTCAAGCGGAAATCTCGGAGCTTATCGCGAAGGACTCCGCACTGGAGGCTGAGAATGCCCAGATTACCGAAGTTGAGAAGCTGCTGCGACTTAACGCCTTTATCTTCACACTGCTCAACAACTTCGTGAACATGGCTCGCCTCTATGACCCGAAGGCTATTGCTATTTTTCAAGTGGGCACGCTCTATATGGACGCACGCGCTGCCACACTCTGCTTTCATGTGGATGATGCAGCGGCGCATGCAACCCAGGCCGCGGCCAGTAAGTGCTGTCTTGCCTATTGCAACCTTGTGCGTTCAGGAACGAAGGAGACGCGTACCATCTGTGCGACGTTCACCTCTGGTTTTGCAAAGACTCTGTGGATCGGGCGCAATG
>JBAXOG010000161.1:0-11241 GCA_037133395.1 bacterium
CGTCGAGTTCTGATGGAGTTCCCTGGAGATGAATCGTACGCATGATGTGGCGCACCGTCCCTCCTGGCTTGAGCATGGCGGCGGGCGACGAGGTTTCAAGTTCATAGAACGGACCGAGTGGCGGCTTGCCTTCGCCAGGCGAACCATCGTTGTATGCGTTGAGCACATCCCCCGCGTAGGGTTCCTTCTGCATCTCCCACATTGAATTCACATAACCGGCCGGCGCGGGCTGGCGGTTATAGGTCACGAGATTCAACGTCTTGCTGTCGGCGTCGTAACTACCCGCAATGCCCAACGACCGTTTGGGACTGATGCCGATTTTACCGCGCCGCGTTCCGTCGCCACGGAAAAACAGCACGTTGTCCTTCACAACCAAATGCTCCGAGGGTACCTTGCCAAAGTATGTGTCATTCAGCTTCGGACCCAACACCGCCTCATCGCCTTTCATGAAGGGAATCACGATGGTCGTCGTCGGTGTCGGCTTGTACATGCCCAGTAGCCAGATCGACAGTAAGCCTTCTGACGGTATCCAGGATTTCTCTCCTGTATTCACCACCGCATTGTCTGTTTCGTAGGCGACATACTTGACAGTGCCCCCCAATGTGATTCCGAACGCGTTCGCCGCAGCCGCGCTGTCGAGCAGGCGAACGGTGCGAAGGATGTCGCCCTTCAGCAAGGTCCCGTTACGGTTTTTCAGCGCGAAGGTCTTCGCAAACGTCGCCTCTGTGTCTGTCGCCTTCACCACCGTGAACGGTTCGGTGTCCAGTACCGGCGGTGTACGCCAGTTATCGAAGGTGTAGTTGGCACCCGGCGCAAAAAAGAGCGCGTACTGTCCGCCCTCGGGACCTAGCCAGAAACGCTCCTCACCGCCAAAGACATAAATGTGCTCCTCAAGTTTGCCTTTCGCTGCATCCGGTGTCAGCACACCTTTTTCAATCACCGGATAATTCAGCCAACCATAACTCATGCCACCAACCCCGCCGGAGGTGCTGGTCATCACGCGCCCTTGATACGCCGGAGCGAGCAACATCTGCGCATCTCCTCGCTTGAGGGTGATTGTTTTAGTGAACTTGGAGACAAACTCCGCATCGTAGCCGAAGGTACCCTTCTCGGCCAGCGCAAGGTTGATTTTTGTGGCTTTCCCCGTATTCAAATCAGTGGTCGCAGTCTCACTGTCAAGCCATCTCAAATTTTGAAATTCCGGTTGTGATCCTTGCCAAGCGCTACCCAAGTCCAATTTCTTTTCCAGCGTACCGGCTTTTGTGCGAAGCGTTTCCTTCGCTCCAAGCCGCAGTTCGCGGATCTCTTTCCACGAAGGAAGAGCAACGCCAGCGGCATTGTGAAATGCTTCGGTACTTAAAACGACACGCTGCCAATCTGTGCCGCCCTTTAACTGAATTTCGGCGGCGTGATTGTCCAATCCAATCACCAGTTTGTTGGGCTGCGCGCACCGCACATCAAGCGCAAGTTTCGCCGACACAGGAGCGTACCATTTCGGATCGTAAAGTTTGTGCGTCTTCTGCGCCCAGGCGCCCGTGAGATCGTAGGTAAACCACTCCTTCTGCCAGCCTGCTTCAAAAGCTTCAATCAACAGCGACGGCTTGTCGGTTGTGTTTACGTTTGCCAATTTAAGTTGGGTAGGCGTTGCAATCGTCATGCGCGAAGAAACATTAAAAACGGTGGCTGTGTAAACACCGTAATAATATCCCGCACCGGCGACAGGCTCTTTTAGGGCATACCGCACATTTGCATAGACCCAAAGCGGCTTGTCGGTTGTGAGAAGCGGTAATGCTGCTGTCCATGTGTCACCAACAGGCTGGAGCTTTGCGCTATGCCAGAAGCGGGCCATCGTGTTTTCATGGTTGTTCTTTTCGCCTTCCATCTGCCCTTGCTGGGTATAGAAGACATCTGCGGAGAGAGGAGCTTGTGAGGTGTCTGGTTTGAACGAGAAACTCGGTACGCCTGTAGCGGTCTTCAAGGTCAAGGTGCTTTGCGGTGTTGCAGGGCAGGTGAACGTATTCTTCAAGTACTGGTCGAACCAGAGCGGTCCTGCGACTTGATACGGTTCGGTGTCCTGATGGTTGTGATGCGGCGCACAGGTCACGCGCCACGCCTTGCTGGCGATTTCGTCGAGCGCCTTCTGCAGGTCATCGATGTGCCCGTGAAAATCATTGGCGGGACTGAGGAAGATGATCGGACAGGTGATACGTGCGAGATACACGTTGTCGGCAATCGTCGCGTTGTAGAGTGGGCTGTCCGTATTACGGTCGCTGACACCGCCGCAGGACGGTGCCGATGCCTTGACGCGAGCATCTGACCCCGTGGTCATCACGGTCAGCTTGCCGCCCATGGAATGTCCGTATACGCCGAGCTTGTCAGGATTGACCTCGGGCTGCTGCTCTAAAAACGTCAGCGCACGCCGTGCTGCCAGTGTGCAGAGGAACCATGGATTGTTACGCGGAGACTCGACTGAATCCAGTGTCCAGGGTTGAGGTGCGACAGCAGCGAACTGATTCTTTGCATTCCGGCATGGCGCATGATAACCATCGAGTGGACCCCAATCGGTAGTGAGCTTGTACTTCGGATCAGTGGTCTTATTGTCCCAGAAAAGCTGGACGATATCGGGTGTGACCGCATACCCCGGTGCGCTGATGCGTCCGGCCCAGGCGATGGAGAGCGTGGCATAGCCGCGCTTGGCATTGGTCAACGGCGCATGATAGTCGGCATACTGCCCGCCACCGTGGATTTGTAGCAGGCCTGGCAACTTTGTGCCACCCTTTGGAAAGCCATACACACCCGCGAGCATCGCCTTCTGCCCCTTGAACATGCCGATACGTAGACGCACGACACGCAACACCACGCCATCCTCTTCCCACTCCTTGAGCACTTCAGTTTCTAACGGCTCCTTACGCGGATCATACCCTGACCACAGCTCCTCAAATGTCTGCGGTGCCTTGCCATCCGTTAAAGGAGGCAGGGACTCCATTGAGGCAAACCCCATCAATGTTGAAAAAAGCAATACTACGCTCCATAACGCGATACGCATACGATTTCCCCCTGTTCTTTGTTAATGAATTAACTATACCACATCTTTTTGAAATTACCTACGGACAATTTGTGCAAAACGTCGGACAGTTTGTGCACGAAAAAAGAGGGGATTTACCACGAATTTTGGGACTTGGGACGTGAGACGTGGGACGTGCAGGGAATTTTCACCACGAAGAGTGCGAAGGGGTCGTTAATTTATTCTTACAAACTTCGTGTTCTTCGGGCTATTCGTGGTAAAGTTCTTCACCTCCATTCAATCCGTGTTGATCTGTATTCATCCGTGGTTGCTACCTTGTCGATTGCCAGGTTTGACAGTCATCGGGTGTTGGTGCCACTTTGTATGAGATCAAGAGGTGAGAAAGAAAAAGAAACTACTTGAGCCTAAGCATCTCTCGTAGTGTTGCTCTATACCTTCGCATCAACAACAGTGCTTGCTTTGCGTCATCTGAATTTGCCGCATCGCCTGGATAGCGGAAACGCGTTGCATAGCGACTTAAGCTCACGAGGCCTTCACGATCAATCAAAGCCGCAAAATGCTCGAGAGTGCATTGATCAAAAAGCACGGGTAAGTCGTGACTTTTTGGAATTAGCTTTGTTTGTTTTTGAAGAACAGCTTTTAAATACTTCTCGATACATTGCTGGGCATGATAACATACTGCTCCTGGTGCTGGCTGTTTACGCACGCGCCCCTCGCGTTCAGCAACCGCAGCATCCTCTTCAGCCTTATCAATCCATTCGCGCATAATTTCAGGGTCGCTCATAAAGCATACTCCCTGTTTTTAAAATAGTTATCAACGCCATATCGTTTGCCTTAAGACGCCGCTCGAAGTCATCGGGGCGTCGCACCAGAATATCTAATGGAAACTTACGCGGCAGTGCACAATCTATGGCAATTTCCTGTTCAACATCACGAAGTCGGTCGTGATCCATAACGACCAATAAATCCACGTCGCTGTCCTCATTCGCAGTCCCTGCAGCTTGCGAGCCAAATAAAAGCACGGCCTTCGGATGAAACTGTTCAACCAGTCCCCGTACGTAATCATCTATGACCTTGCGTGAGAGCATTCTTGTTTCCGTCAACGGTATTAACTTACACCATGAACTGCTTACTAACCTTTTAATCTACTCGTTAGGTTCAGTTTAACTAACTATGATTATAAAAACAAGTCACCTTTTTGGGAAACGGCGTACAGTCACGAAATATGACAGGTGGGACATGGGACTTTTGACTGGGGACTTGCAGGGACACCTAACTGCCGACTGCTACTCTTTCACTGCGGACTCAAGGTGGGGTAGACATTCTGGTCTGCCTCTATTTGCACTGACAGAGACCGCCGTATCCACACTGCGGCTCAGCGAGACGGTTCGCCCTACCTGATGCGCTAATCGCTAATCTCGGTGAACATAAGGTGTGGCAGACATTTCTGTCTGCCGTGTGTGAACCAGTCGTAACAGGACGACCGTATTGCATGCTTATCACCCTATTGTACCCACTGAAATCAAAGAGAGTTTTTCAAGGCCTTCTTTACTCACGTGCGCCAAGGTGTACCTATATGACACTCGATGGAGGGTCGCCTTCGTAGGAATGAGCGCTCCCTCTGCGCTTCGTTTTAAAACACCCAGCTAAAATCAGTAAAAATACTGTGTTGAATATTTCCGCTGAACTCGATTTTTTTAACCTGTGCCCAACTGGGCAATGATGTGATTTTATTATTGATTACGCGTTCGAGTTTTTGTGGCTCAACCACAATCGTCTGCCATGTATTGGAAGGGTTTACTTCAAATTCGATGGAGTAATTGTTGTTTCCATCAGTACTAATCTTTAT
The DNA here is from genome assembly GCA_037133395.1 of bacterium. Classification (GTDB taxonomy): domain Bacteria; phylum Verrucomicrobiota; class Kiritimatiellia; order RFP12; family UBA1067; genus CAIZQW01. Next base: position 4,875 of record JBAXOG010000161.1, read on the forward strand.
CTTTTGTTTTTTCTGGGCGTATACTTTAAAGGTTAGCTTTGCATTTTCCGGTGCTATCCACTTTGGATCGTTCGACTGATAGGTGAAGAAGGTATTCCGAAGAGGTTTAAAGCCTTTCACCCCATCTGGCCCTTGAGCAGGTTCAATTTTTAGCCCAAAGCATCCCTTCCCATCAGCTCCTTGGTAGAGAATATTTGATTTCTTATCCGTTGCCGTCGCCTTTCCTATCCGCGACGGAATGACAGCTTCCAATTTTGTGGACAGAACAATGGTAGATTTGTATCTGATATTGGCATACGCAAAGAGATATTGATTAACATCAATAACAGGAAGCTTTGCTGTCCAGGCATTTCCCTTTACATCAGATTTTGCATCACGCCAATTACGAAGCAGATTATAGGGTTCATGCAGTGCATAATAAATTTCGATGGATTCAACATCTTTGGGACAATCAGGGTGAATACTGATCATCGGTATTCCATCAGTGCCAATGGTGATTTCCGAATTTGGATTTTTTGGCCAAGGCATCGTTTCGCCTTTTACCCATTTGTCCATCCATAGATATAAATCCTGTACCACGTCATCCAGATCGTGCATTCCACGAACCTGCTGAGCGCAGGCCCACGGAGTATCTTTTGGCAAACGGTCGAGCGTATCATAGGATCGGTCTTGATTTCCGTGATGGTCATTTGAGCCATTGAGGTACAGCACAGGGCAATGAATTCCGGAAGCATATTCTTGCGGTGCAAGAGACGAAAGATCAATTTGTTCTAGCTCAGTGGGTTTCGCCGGAACAGGCGCATTGAGTTGATATTTATAAAAAGAACGATAGTACGTATTCCAGCCGCATCCATAAAATGCCGAAACGGCCTTTAAGCGTTTGTCGGTTGCCAGTTGCCAAATCATTGTACCGCCGACAGAAACCCCATGTGCTCCCATTCGGTCACTATCTACTTCCGGTAGAGTCGCCATATAACTGAGAGCCCGCCTTGCCATTGCGTACCAAATATAGACGGAGGAAGATTTTGCGTTGGAGGTAGGCAGCCAGCTCGATTTATTCTTGTTTCCATGTGCAAGGTTATTTGGAAAAATCGAATAATGTTCACGTCCATCCATTTCGCCAGTATAGTCATAACTTAATACGACATATCCTTTTTCAATGAACTTATTATCAATGAAGGCTTGTCCGCGTGATCCATGAATACAAAGTATGGCAGGTAGTTTCTTTGGTTTTTTTTCTGCAGCATATTTACAGAACATGCGGATCTTTTCGCCATTCACATAAACAGAAATATAAAAGTCTTTGTAATGCACTGTCCCCTGATCCCATTGCTTGACAATCTCTTCCTCGTAGGCCTCCTTATCAGGATTATAGTCTTTCCAAAGTTCGGCTGGTGTCAATAGATCGGCCATCGCCATCATCGGGATTCCTGTAAATAGCACCAAAACACTTCTTATCAAACTGTGTCGCATACGTTTTCTCCTTTTAAAATTCTTGGGCTTCCGACGGATACGTGCCGTTCCAGCCGATCAACAAGGGACGTCTCATAGCTTTCTCTCCTGCTTTTTCATCGGCACAAGACGGGGGTTACCGGTAACAATGGTCTGCACCTCCAACCACGGTTGCGGCGCGTCCTCCGTGACCTCCACGCGTATAGGCGCAAAGCCTGCCGGCATGACGTAGTGGTCGAGGACAACCTTCAGTTCTTTCAACTTCTTCCAATTGCGGTCATGAACCGTGGCTACCTCGCCCCCCTCATACCGCAGGTAACAACCGGTTTCAATTTCACCGTTGACCGTAAGCGAACCCGCCCCCGTCCGGATAACGGGATTGACTAATTTCGAAGCCTTATCCGCCAGAAGCCGCAAGTTGGAAATCCGGACCTTCGCGCTCGTCCGCGCCGGGATAGAGCCGAAGCCCAGACGGATCCCGCTGACCTTCTCATAGTCGAAGTGTTTCGCGCCGAAACGCCAGCCCCAGTTGCCGTCGGCCCACGAGGTTTCCCCGCTCGGAATCATAATTGTACGCGTTCCTTGGAAATCGACCTTCACCACGTAGTCGCGCACACCGCGGCCGTTGAGTTGCAACAGCACGACAGCGCCGCTGCCGTCGCCGTCGATTTCCATAGCGATCCCGTGCCCTGATGCCATCGAAAACTCTTGACGCCAGCCTGGCAATTTTTCTTCAAACCGGACAGCAGTGCCTCGAGGATTATCGGCCGTCATGACCAATGCCTCACCCTCTTGCTCGAAATGCGCGAACCGCTGATCCGTGATGTCCTTGGCTTGAGGCTGAAGTCTTTTTCCGGTTTGCGAAAGGGGCTTGCCTGCTGCTTCACTCACACCTGACTTGCCCGCCGCATCCGCACCTGTCCGGTAACTGTCCACCAATGCGTTTTCAGCACGATTGGAACTGGCAATAGCCATGCCCACACCGTCCTCCGTTAGTTCGGAGAGGACACGAATGACAAACCGCGCCGGCTGCGCCTGATAGGGATTCTCGAGGTCAAGCATCTGCCCGGGCCGACAGAATTGGCGCGGGCCCACCGGCCCGAACTCCTGCCCGACTTTCCATGGGACATCGCCCTGTTTCCGGATCATGACGCGGGTCGGAATCACCTCGTAGTGATCCATGGCCTTGCGAACCTGGAAAAGATCCTTCCCCTGCATGTGGTTGCCGAACGGCGCCATATTCGTGCGCATCACCTTCACGTCGTCGTCCGAAAGCAAGGGCGTGACTTCGCGCCACAGATTAAAAGCTTCGAACATCGCATCCGTAAGCCCGTGGATTGCGAGAATCTCGGACGTGACCCCGAACATTGGCTCGGGCTTCAGGATCTGAAAACGGCGCACGCCTTTTGCGACGAGCGAGGAGAGCTCGAACCAGGCGTCCAGGAGCGAGGTCGCGGGCCGGTGGCTGTCGAGTTGAAACGAAAGGTTGACGGTGTGATAACCGAACTGGTTGATATCCCGTATCTTGCTGAACAGCAGTTCGATGTTAGAAGCGACTGGACATCCTCTGGAGGTGTTGCTGATGACGGGATGATCAAGATGGCGCGAAACTGCATCGCTGTATTTTTGCGATCCCCATGATGTGCTGCCGTGTATTTCGTACGCGTCGTATTCAAGCTGGTCGAGCTGAATGTCGTTGGCGAACTGCGCAAACTCGCGCGCTATCTCCTCCAGCAGCGGCGAATCGTTGTCGGGCATAAAGTTTTGTCCGTAGGCCGAGAGCAACCCTGAGGCTTCCGTGCCGGCAGCATGCGTGGCGGCCAGGGTCGCGCCGTGCGCACGCTGGCAGTGGCGGAGCGTCCAGACCGGCTTGTCCAGATCCGTGAACTCGCCGACCTGGATGATCTCGTCGTCAATCCTGATGAAGCACGTCTCAAATATGTGCCACCGCAACCCCGGGCCGTTTCCGAATATGCCTGGCGCAAAGGGAGTGTCAGCTCCGGGTTCCGGCTTGAAGGTGAAACTACTCGCTTCTTTGTCGATAGCTTCCGTCAACTGCCCCTTGCACCAAGAAGCCAAGTTGCGGTCCACGTGACCGGCGATCCGCTTCGGATCCATCGGACCGATACCGCCGGATGTCGTGTGGAGCGCCAAGTTCATCCCGCGCTTCGCCAGATACGCTTTATAACGCTTTAAGTCAGGCCGCCCCTGCGGAAAAACAGCTTCATTGACATGCACATGTGAATTTTCTTTAGGCCAGTACTCGCCCCGCCAGGTGTCCGTGTGAAGGTAGATCATCTTGATCCCTTTTTTCTCCGCGAGGTCAGTGAGCGTGTAGAGCTCCTTCTCGTTTCCGGCGCCAATAATCATGGTGGTCATGTCCTTGAACTTGGCGTAATAATCGTCCAGCCACCGCCTTGCACGTGCAGGTGTCCACGGCTCCCCAAGAACGGGCTTCGGCAGATCTTCACCGCACCAGAGTTCCAGCAGCGCCTCATCCGCTTCACTATCTGAATCCGCCGCATACAGCGCGAACCCGCCCAACGGGTCCCCAGGCTCCCGATGCCAGAGATAGTTGAACCGCGCGACGAGGGCGTTGCCGCGATTTTCAGCCTGGGTCATGTAGTCCAGCGAGAAAATTTTCACGTTGCTGGCTTGTGTGTTGACCTCGACGTGCAACGCGGCCAGACTCGCTTTCGGCAACCCCTCCACGCGCTTCAGCTTGAGCGCCACAGATCGTTCGTGGCGGGTCACAGTGAAGGTCAATCGCGGGAGGCCTCGTTCCCCCGTCACAATCAGCAGGTCCCCTGTACAGACGACCTTTTCCAGACGTGTATCCTCGGTCGCGGTTCCCGTGAACGTGCGGATGAAAAACCCTTGTCCCGGATTCTGGACGTTGACGCGATTTTGCGTGTTGGTCCCAAGCAACAACGCCGACATTTTTCCGTCCGCGTCAAAACGGATCTCGGAGGCCTGAAGCAGCACTCCCGCACATATTCCCACAACCGTCAGCCACGCGCTGCCCCGTTGCCGGTTTCTATTAATAACTGGACGCCTTGAAGCTGTCTCTCTTCCCCGTTTATTCATAATTTTAATTTTAACTTCAGGTTTTTTCCACGAAATACACAAACAACACGAAAAAAAGTTAATTCCCCTCTGCGGCTCACCGAGACGGTTCGCCCTACCTGCTTCGTACGAGTCAACGATCTGACCCGAAGGCGGTAGGGCGAACCGTCTCGGTGAGCCGCAGTGTTTTTTCGTTTTTCAGATGCTAAAAAAGTTACCCGCCAGCATATTTCCGAACCCCGGACCCCGGGCTGTCTTCTGTTTTACAAAACGCGAATCATTGTCCCCCTGACCCCTGCATACCGCAATACTACATCCTTATTGGCACCGACATTGTAAAGGACCTCAAACATGCCTGGAACGCCGGCTGCTTTGATATTCGCGTCCTCCACAAAACGTCCTGTCACAGTGGTGCCTGTCATGTTGCGGATGATCGTAAAGGTGTCCTTCACGTTCGGCACATACCCGCTCGTACACGAAAGCGACAAAATACTGCCGGTGACATCGATTGTCCCTTTGGTCACCACGCATCGGTCATAGCTGACGGTGTTCGTGCCGCCCGCCTGCACCGCATGCGTCGAACCGCTGGCCAGCGTCAGACCGCCGACGGTCAGCGTGCCGACACTGTTCGTGCCGGGCGCGAGGGTGCAGCCGCTGGCCACACTCACCACGCCCGTAATCAAACCAATGCCACCCAGCGTTCCGCCGTATGACACGCTCACCGTGTTCGTACCTGTGCCCGAACTGCTGGTGTTGTTCACCAACAGCGTAGCATTGCTGACGACTGTCGGTCCTGGATAGGTGTTACCAGAAGCACGGGATAACAGAACCGTCCCGCCGCCCGTTACGTTCAGGGGCAGGATACGTCCAGTACTGCCTTGAACTAGCCCCGAGAAGGTCACCGTTGCCCCATTGGTGGCAATGAAGTATACCTTACGCTCGTCCGGTGGATTGATGGCATTTCCGAGTGTAATAAGTCCACTAAAACCGCCCACGCCCGGACTGTCCATGCCGATTTGAACAGGTGCGGCATTTGTGACAGAATCGATATTTACATTGTTCCCCACAGTTGTCTGATCCAGCACATAGACAGACTGCCGGTATGTTGTGAGAGAGAAAGTTAAGTATGCATTTGCATTTGCTGCATAGGCATTGGGATGTCCCAACCTGAGTGTGCCGATTGTTCCCAAATATAAACCGGTTCCTACTAGTCCACTGTTGTCACCAAGCAGGGTAAAGGTACTGTTCGCAACGCCGTTGACCGAAATGTTTGCGCGCGAGGAGGGGTCAAGTCGCAATTTCCCTGCCAAGGTGACCGTCGTGTTGCTCCCGTTATTGTTCAGTGTGTCGTTGCCATAAGTCGGCGTTTTCCACACGATGTTGTTGCTGAAGACTGCAGAAGAGGGGGTCTCAAAAGTAAGGGATCCTGCCGACATGAGCCAGAGTGTATTATTGACGCCTAAGCCGCCTTCCGATGTGACTTTAAGCGCACTCGACCCATTGACAATATCTCCGCTGAAGGTGCTGCGTCCGCCTAAATATATGCCTACTCCGTTGATTGTCAGCCCGATCGGCGTACTGCCGTTGTCTGTGATGGCGGATTGGATATCGAGCACTCCTGACACAATGTAATTGTTGACAATAACGTCTTTTCCATTTCCTGATGTGAACGAGCCGTTCGTGATTGTCATCCCATACGTGGCACCAAGGATTCCGCCCGACTGGATCACATTGTTATTACCTGACAATGTCAACGTATAAGTTGGGGTGCTTTTTCCTGTTAATTTCAAACTATTGGGCTCTTCACGGTTTGTCGAAAAAACTTCCTGAAAAGAAGCACCCAAGAAAC
>JBAXOG010000162.1:0-11127 GCA_037133395.1 bacterium
CTTGTCTATAACTTCAATGGAAATTGCCTTATTGCGTGATTGCCTTATTGCCTTATTGAATTCGTGTGGTTCGCGTCATTCGGATGCTAAATAAACTTTGTCGCGAACTTTGTCGCGAGCTTTGTCGATTCAAAAACTCTGTGGGCTCTGTGAGAAAAAAGTTACCCATCCGTTTATTCCCGCTCTGTGGGCGGCGAGCTTGTCTGCAACTTCAATAGCATTGCCTTATTGCCTTATTTCAACTTCAGCGCTAAGCGTTCAATTCTTCAACTAACACATGAACACAATAACACATGAACACACTTCTCGAAGTTAGATCTTGAAGGGCTCGCGCATTTGCTTGGTGAGCAGCTTGCTGGCTTCGGCATCACCGACAATGACCTGCTTGGCCGCGTCCCATTTCAGTTTGCGTCCTACGACGGAGGCGATGTAGCCGAGGTGCCCCGGCGTCTGCGAGCGTTGGGCAATCTCGACCGGCGTAAGCGTGCGCTTGCGCGACTTGATGCAATCGAGAAATTCCCTCTGGTGGCCCGGGCTCTTGTAGAGCTGGATGTCCAGGTTACCCTTCTTCTCGCGATCCTGAATGTCGCGGATCCACTGCTTGTCAGACGCGTCTATCGTGCCGCGATCCACCCTGACCCAGCCGTTCGGGCCGATCCATTTCGCACCGCCCTGAATCTCCCCGTATCCTCCGGCAATGACGATCTCCACATCGTTGGGGTATTTACATTCAATGCGGTATTTGGTGGCGGTATTCCAAACATCGTCCTTGGCAGGGAACTCGGCGGTGGCAGACACCTCGAGCGGCCCGACAGAATCGTCCGGCCCGCACCCGAACTTCGGGTTGGCAAGGCCCCAGTGCGCGATGTCGCAGTGATGCCCGATCCAATCCATGAGCTGCCCGCCGCCGGTATTGTAGTTCCAACGCCAGTTCTTATGGAACCGGCAGGGGTTGAAGGGCATCATCTGCGCGGGGCCGGTCCATAACTCGTAATCCACGCCGGCGGGAACAGGGCCGTTCGGTTTGTTCTTGCCGGTTCCCCCAAAATCGGCATGGCCCGAAGGCAGTCCGACTTCGACGCGCGTAACCTTGCCGACATACCCGTTCTGGATCAGCTCGGCGGCCCAGCGGAACTCCCCGTTGCTGCGCTGCCAAGACCCGGTCTGCCAGATGCGCTTGTTTTGCTGCACGGCGTTGACCATGGCAATGCCCTCGTTCAGCGTGTGCGAAAGAGGCTTCTCGCAGAAGATGTCCTTGCCCGCGTTGGCGGCGGCGATGGCCGGGATGGAGTGCCAGTGATCAGGGGTGCTGATGCAGACGGCATCAATATCCTTGCGGGCCAGCAGTTCGCGGAAGTCCTTGTAGCCTTTGCAGTCTTGGTTCTGGTAGTGCCCGTTGACCTTGCCGATGGCATCCTTGAGGTGCCCTTCGTCCACGTCGCAGATGGCCACCACCCGGCAGGCGTCCTGTCCGAGGAAAGAACCGAGGTTACCGCCGCCCTGCCAGCCCACGCCGATGCAGCCTAGCGTGATTTTATTCGAGGGCGCATCCGCGCCGAACAAGCGTCCCGGCAGGATGTAGGGTGTGACCGTCGAGGCGGCCAATAGTTTCAGCATGTTGCGTCGGTTGGTACTTAATGGTGTAGTCATTGTCTGTCCTTTTTATTTATTTAAAAATAGCGTTCTTCACTACTCTGTTGAGAGACGTTCGGTTTGCACGGTCACTGGCCCCAGCAACCCCGACGGCAACAGCGGATCATCCTTGTACCACTGCTTAACCGTCGAAAATGTCTTGCGACCGCTTGCGCGCGGAAGCTTGTTCGTAAACCACTCCGGATAGCTCTTCAGCAGATTCCAGACGCCCCCGCCCCAGGCGCAGTCTTCAGGCAGTTGCTCGTCGCCGATCATCCGGTTGGGCCAGAGATTCACCACCTCGATCTCCAGTTCGTTGCCCTTCTCCTTCAGCACTCCGGCCGGAATCGCCACACGCCACGGCGCGCACCAGACCGTACCCAGCTTCCGTCCGTTGAGCGTGACGTCCGCCACGTTCTTCACCGCGCCAAGGGAGAGATACAGTGGGCAGATGGCAGTGGGCAGGCGGCAGTCGAAGAGCTTCCTATACACCGCCGTACCGCTGTAATAGCGGATCGCTTCTTCCGGTCGCTTGCTCCAATCCTCCAGCTTCTCGAAGACAACTGCCGACTGCCCCTGCTGACTGCTGACGGAATAGAACCATTTCGGATCGAATTGCACACTCCACGGTCCGGTCAGCTCCAACACCGGACTCTGCTCGGAAAAGTTTTTTTTCTCTTTCGTGTGTTTCGTGTTTTTCGTGGTTAAATCCTTACCTCCGAACACCACAAACCAGCTTTGCCGGGCCTCGAAGCTCATGGGCACGATTGTGCGCCCGTCTTCCACGCGATACTCCGGCAACACGCGGCTCTCGCCCGTCACGGCATCCAGCAGGAGCGGCTGCCCCGCCGTTGTGCGGAACACGGCCTCGACCTTCTGCACCTCCTTGCCGGAACTGGCCACGAAATAGGTGTCTGTCCCGCCCTCACGCCGGTGAATGTACCGGATCTGGGCTTTTGCCCCCCGTGCTTCAAAATCAGGCGGAATCCCTTTGAGCTTGAGCACCTCTGCAACTGTTTTGTCCAAGATGACCTTGCCACTGTCCCAGAGCGCATCCGCAAGCCGCAGGAACGCGCCCATCTGCTCAGGCGTGTCCTCCAGCGTGGGCGAGAACTTCGGCTTGGTGCGCGCCACGATTGTCGCGCCGTCGTCCACCAACGCTTCCACGCGGCGCAGCATCGTCAACGTCATCGACGGGTCATCGGGCAGCACCAGCAGGCGATAGCGCACGCCATCCGGCAACGCGAGCTGTCCGTCCTTCACCGTGATGCGCTCGCGGATCGCACGCGGATCGCACACGTCATAGTCGTAGCCGTTCGGCAGCGCCAGCGCGCCCCCTTGCTGCACGTTCTCGCTGGGATTGTTCTCCCCACAAGAATAGAGCACATCGCCCACGAAGAGCCCCTGCTGAAGCAGAGCCTGGCAGCGCGTGACATAGGCGTTGAAGGCTTTCATCTTCTCAAACCAGGTATTGGTGCGCTCGAAATGCGTTCCGTAGATCGCCAGAGTCTGTCCTGGCGCGACGTTCGTCCAAGGCTGCTGCACGTAGACATGATACATGAAACGGTTGACGCCGCCGCAGAACATCGCGTCACCCAGCTCCTTCATGTCAAAGAAATCAATGGACCAGTTGCCGCCGCTCTTCGCCGGCGCGGTAAACGCCTCGGCCGCGACAATGCGGCGGCCGTACAGGTGCCCGGGGCTCGAGCCAAGTTTCATCCAGTAGGGCCCGGGAATGCCGTCGCCCATCCACGCCTCACACATCGGGATGTGCGCGTATCCGCCCGCCGTCACGTTGTTGAACTGGGTCTGATGGTATGGCTCACAGGTAAAGCGCTTGCCCGCCTTCTCGCACAGCTCTGCCATGCGTCCAAAATAGTTCTCATGCATCAGCCCGCACGTCACATTGCGGAAGTCCCAGAGGAACTGTTCCGATTCGCGGACGCTGCCGATCACGCGCCCGGTCAGCGCCGGCAGCCACGCGCGCAGGTCGTAACCCTTGCGCTGCTTGAACAGCGCGGGCAATGCCGCTGTCCAGTTCTGCGCGCCGCGCTCATAGCTGTCCACATGCACGTATTGAACAGCGGCATTCAATTCAGGGTCATCGAACCACGGCTGCAACGACTTCGCAAAGTGAACCTCCAGGCCCTTGGGATTAAACTTGTCGCATTCCAGCGCACGGACGCCAGGAACCCCCGGCTCGCTTTCCGAACCTGTCGGCGCATACCCGAACCGCAGGATCGTCCACCGTCCCTCCGGCACCTTCCAGTCCAGCGTCCCGTCCGCCTTCATCTTGTCTGTGAGGTCTACCAGCTTGTCCATCTGAACAAAACACGCCCCACGTTTCACGTTTACAGCGTCCACTTTCCCGCCTTCCGTAAACCGCGGGCAGTCCAGGCCGTACGGATCGAACATCGCCTTGCCCGTGTAATCCGCGAGGCGGTAGCCGGACCAGAGCCGCACGCCCGTCAGCCATATCCCCTCGTTTGATTTGAACTCCACACGCCAGAATCTGGCTGGCGCAGCCTCGAACGCACGCGTCACGGGCGCGTGGTTCCGGCTCTCGAAGGTCTGGACCTCGCGCCAAACCGCGCCGTCGTCCGACGCCTTCAGCGTGCCGGACAACGCGCCTGAGCGACAGGTGATCTGCATCGAACGCTGCACAACCGCTTCCGTGTAGTTCCACTGAATGAAGGGAACAGACTTGTCCGGCACCTTCATCTGTACCGCGACAGCGGGCGCAGCATCGTTCTTATCCCACGAACGTCCCAGCGGGACATCGGAAAAGCGGTCAACCAGCTTACGCTCGAACCGTTCCATGTTCGAGATGATCTCGCACGCGTTCGTCCCGAAATCCGCCTCCGGCGTCGGGAAGGCCAGCACTGCAACATCCCTGTAAAAACCCAGATGGCCCGGTGGCTGCGGCAGGACAAGCACTTTGCCTGTTGCAGATTGTTGACCGCTGACTGCGGTTTCGCTCCACGTGAGGCACTGCATCGCCAGCTCCGGCGTGATCCACGGACCGCCGCTCGACGACCATCCCACCATCGAGTTGTTCAGGTTGATTTCGACACCGAGCCGCTTGGCCTCGCGCAGGGCATGGCTCATCAGCTCCCGCCACTCCGGAGTCAGCGGGACCACCTTGCCCTGTGCCCCGTGCCCGCCGATATTGAAAATCGCCGCGCCGCCGATCCCGACTCTGGCCATGGCTTCCAGATCCGCCGTGATGCCCACACGACTGATGTTCCCGCCCATCCAATACCAGTAGACGTGCGGTCGCGCGTCTGGGCTCGGGTTGGCAAAAGTGTTTGTGAACCCACGTTCATCCTTCACCTGCAATCCGAGAGACGCTTGCGCGTATCCAAACTGCATCACCGTCAGAACGAGGGCACATGCCGCAGTCAGAGTTCTTTTCATCATTTGCTTTATTCTTTTATAATTTTAGTTTGCTCTATCATTGTGGGGTCAACAAAATGGTTTCGGCCGTTGTGGTCGCAAATTTCAGGCGGTCACCGATAAGTGTTTCGGCGTTTTTGCTGTTTCTCGTCAGCATCACTTTCTTGCCCGGCCATGGATTTTCAACCATGCAGCCGCGCCCCTTTTCGCTCACGATCCGAACATCGGCCACCACACCGTCTTTCAAAGTCGCCGAGCAGCGGAAGGCGCCGTGCGCCCACAGGTCGCGGAAGCTGGCGGTGGGTTCGCTCTTTTTCGGCCAGCAGCGGAAAAAGCGCAGGACATTTTCATGGCTCTGCAGCATCATTTCCTGAAGGGTATTGGGAACGAACATCCAGCTCTCAACCCCCTGCCAGATGCAGCCATTCGGCGATGCGCCTCTGGATATCCGGGTCAGGTTTTTCCAGATGATTTCCGGATCATACCCGACCCGCACCGCGCCACCAAAAAAGAGCGGGCCGCCATTGTTGTCATTCCAGGCGCCGCGTCCGTAGGGTCCGGAAACATTGTGCTCCTTTTGCCATTTCCGGCCTTCTGCCGATTCCAGGAAGGAACGGAGCGCGATCGTGTTGCGCGCTGCCTCAAGGATCTGCGGATCAGAGTCCAGTCCCAGGTTCCCGCACGGATAGGCGGCATACATCGTGCCGGCAAAGCCTGCGAACCATTCATTGCCGACCTCCTCCGTGCAAAAGACCTTCCGGTCGCCGCCCAGCTCCGGTGGAACCATGGGCCCCAGCGGCACGGCGGGCAATTGAGGAATCTCAGCAGTCGGATGCCGGACGAGCCGCCGCCACATGACCTGGTTCACCGATTTAATGGGATACGGGCTGAGCTTGTCAAGAATCTCACGCCATTTCGGGCGCAACTCGGCATCGAAGTCCAGAGACTCGCTCATGTCGAGCGCGAGCTTTAAGGTGCTGCGGATCACTGCCAACCCGGCGATATTATTACGGCACGGGGTGTCGTTAAAGAAGCCATCCTCCTCAAAAGCATCATCGAGCAAAACATAACGCCCTTTTTCCAACACGAGGTCATGCTCGAAGAACCTCGCGACGCCGCGTACGAATGGATAAACTCTTGTCGCATAGGCGTCATCGTAAGTTCGGTACCAGCGATCCGACACTGGCGCCACGGCGAGTGCGGTGTGTGACTTCATACAATAGTATCCCGAGCAGGTGACGTGCCCCTTTGGTCCGATGCCGATCGCCATGCGCCAGCCGTCCGGATATTGTGTGAAATAGCGGGGATGATTTTCCAGCAGACCGGGTATTTTACTGAATCTTTCGAAGGTTTGGCTGCTGGAAAGAATCGGCCATTTCTTCGGGTCCGCCTTGTCTGCGATCTCAGCCTGAGCTAAAAGCGGGCTCACGTAGGGATCCGCCTGCTCGAAGCGACCTGAGGTGGCCCAGCCGAGGTAGGTCTGCTGGTGGTTGTAGTCGAGCTTGTAATCCGAATACCACAAAGGGCTGTCGGTCGTGACCACACCGTCGAAGTTGACCGGGAAATCAGGATCGCGGCTCAAACTGGCGATGTGGTAGAGCGAGCGGTAGTAGGACATCTCCAGTTGAGGATCGCCCAGAGTGACTCCCCCCTTGTCCCAATATTTCCGCCACCAGAGCAGGTGCATCTGCCGCAGAAGCCCAGCATCATCAGCAGTGAAGCGCTGCACCCGTCGCCGGGCATTCTCCAGCGGCTGCGTAGTTTTAAACCAACTGCCCAGGGCAATCGCCACGACCACTGGCTTGCCGGGGTTGACCGTGAATTTTCCGTCGCTCACAGGCACGTCAATGGCTCGCGCAGCCATCGCCAGTCGCGTGGGCTGAAAGACGTTTTTATCGAAGGTGCGTTCCGCCCACAGCACGTCATGGGTCCAGCCTGTTAACTCCACGGGCGCGGGATCCTTGGCGCTCCGCTTGTAGGCATCCGGAGGCTTGCTTTCGGTCACCTTTTCTGCACCGAGCGATTCATCGCCAGGAAAATGAAACGAGAGGCGAACCTCCAGCGGATTTCTCTCTGCAGAACATTCGACGAGCAGGAGATTCTCCGTCGCCGCGACCCAGGCGCGAATGACCAGCGCTTGACCGTCCTTCTCAAATCGTCCCGTCGTCGTCGCAGTCAGAAAATCCTGTTCCACGCGATAGCTTGCGCCGGCCATTGCCGGGGTTTCAAACACCAGACGCCCAAGCGACTTGGGTGCCCCACCCCGATCCGGGCTACGGAACTCCCAGAAGTCATTCGCCGTGAGCCAGAATTGCGGGTATTCCGGCTTGCCCGCAAACGCCGTCACGAGGTCGCCGTTGCCCAGAATCGGAGCATCGTGCGGATGCATGCGCGAGGGGATTTGCTGCGGGGGTTTAGTGAAGACGGTCTTGTGCTTCGCCACCACAACCAGCGCGTCAACAGGCGTTGCCGTTTCCGCAGCCAGAATTACGTTGGCGCATAACGCTTCCAGCAGAATTGTCATCAGGATTCGTTTCATCAATGTCAACCTCTCGTTATTTTGAGTTATCCCCCAAGCCTTTGACTGTTATTCCCCAAAGTGCCCAGCTTGTTTGCTGACACTGTTCGGCGTTCACGGCGTCGATGGCAATGATCTTTTTTTCCGGGAAAGGATTTGTCCAGTCGTAACGATCCAGATGGAAGCGTTGCCCTTTCGCTCCTTGCCCGTCATAGATACGCACACACCGTTCCGTTCGCCAGGCTGGCCGGGTGAAATCCGATAGTGTGGACTGCACCACCACCGGCACAACCGCAAAACTGCCGTCGGCATACTTGACCCGGTACGACCCCAGCAAGGATTCATGTTCGCCATAATGTCCGCCATGGAAGAAATGCACTGTCTTGGCACGGCACCCGACCGTCAACCCGTTTACAGACCTCAACACTTTCAAATACCCAGCCCCCACGGCGACCGGCACTTTACCCAGCTTCCCGGTCTCCATCACCTGCAACAAATTCACGTCCGCGCTCTTCTCCAAATCCGGCTTGACGCCAAATATCTGCGGAGCGAGATCCACGTCGGCCACCATTGTTGAAAGATCCGCATTGGTCACCGACTGGAAGTCTATCCCGAAATAATCATTTCCCAATGGCTTCAGGCGGACTTTCGTTGAATCAGCCTTGATTTTTTCCGCATCGAGCCTTGCCAGACGTTCCTTCGACGGCTCATCACTGAGGTAAGGCCGTTGAGCTTTGCTCTTCTCATCCCATGGGCCTTTTGCCGACAATACGCTGCCAGCCTTTTCCGGCACAGAGAAGGAGCATGGCGCCTTCTCCTCTTTCGTCACCCACAAACAGCGGACACCGAACGGCTCAAGGCGCAACGGCACCGACCATCCCCCGGCTGAAGACAACTCCATTGCCGGACCAAGGCCGGCAAAGCATTCGAAGACATGGTAATTGCGATTCCGTTTCAAGCCAAGCAATTCCGGACAGAAGCTTGCCTTCAACACGTGTCTACGGTTGGCCGTCTCGACCAGGGTGAAGAGCGTCCCCCGCGAACTGCTACGCCTGGCGATGAACACACCGTCCGCCGGGTTTGCGCCTTCGGTCAACGATGCAGCAGGTAAAATACCCGACGCCTTGAGCAGTCCAGCCATGGCGCGACCTGTGCTGTCTCCGTCATCCACCATGACCGGCTCGCCGGTGAAATAGAAACATTGCCCGCGCCCGTATGAGTTCATCGTGACTGCGATTGCTCCGTTCTGGCGTGCCAAGACCTTGACCTTTGCGTCCAACGGCTCAATGATCGCGGTGCGGGAGTTCAGAAACAGCGGCGTCCCGTCCAGCAGGGTCGCATCGAGGCCATGCCCCTGCAGTTCTTTTGACGACAGCAACTTTGCCTTCACACCGGCGGCCTCTGCCAATTCAGCTCGCGGAAACTCGGGGCGCTCGTCAAAGCTCTCCCCTATTCGCCCGATTTCGCCAAAGAGGAATAACTTCCCGCCGTCCTTGACCCACTGGGCAAGCCGACTCACATGCGCCTCCAACAGCCGTGGCGAGCGCGGCAGGAAGATCACTTTCAGTTGATTAAGATCGAAGCTCGGCTCGTCCAGATGGTATTCCGTGTAAATGCCGGTCCGGTCGATGTAGCCTTGGGCCTTGAGGGTGTGCACCATGCCGAGGACATCACGGTTGTAGCTTTCCACATACCGCCAATTAAAACTGGCGTCGTCCAACATGAAGATGCCGATGTCCGCAGCCGGTGACACTGTCCCGGCCAAGACATCGCCCAAGGCGTCAATCATGGCGTTGGCGTGGCGGACTTCGCACCATTTCGGTTGCACGCGGGCGGCAAAATCAGGACTGGCCAGTTGCTTGGCAAGGTTTTTTGCGTTGTCCGGGGTGTAGCCCACAAGGTTCGGGAACGTCCACAGGCTGTAGCCCTGCGAGCCCAGGGCGAGGTTGACCCAGATGTGCTGCCGCATATAGGCCGCGTCGATCCCGGTAGGGTCGTTCCTGAATGAACCGCTCCAGCCAGCCTCAAGCTCGTTGTTGATCCATGGCACATTGCCAGACGCGGCTTTTACAAACCCGCTGTACAAGAATACCTGTTCTGGCAGATCCTCAAAGTCACCGTTTCCAAGTCCAAAACCAGGAGCTCCAGCGGCCGCCGCGTAGAGCGGAAATAGCCGGACATCCGAATAGGGACCGTGGTTGAACTCGTAATGCACGCTGCGGCCATGACCGTCAAGCTGCTGCAGGGCTTTGACCAGGGCCACCCAGCACTCCACACTGGCTAGTTTCTTGAAACGGTACCAATCCCAGCTCGCCACGTCATATCCTGGCAACGCGCGCCCCTTGAAATCTTTGCCATTCAAGGCCGGAGGATACACGTCCTCCAGTGACGCGTAGAAGTCCGGACGTTTGCCATAACGTTGCGACAACTCCCGCAGATTAAAACGTTTGGTCAGGTGCTGCCGCCAGCGTCCCAGGGTCCACGCATCATAAGAAATCTGGGTATTGGCGCCCAGGCCGTCATACGGATGATGTTCGCCGCTGATCTGGTACCCGATCACCTCCTTGTTGTCCTGGATATGCTTGATCAGCGGCGTTAACAATTCACGCATGGCCGTTGCATATTCGTCTGGATTATGGTGCGGGAGACCCCGTTCGTTGGCGATTCGTTCGCCATTCGGGCCGATCCAATGCCAATCCCGTTTGGCTGCCAGCCATTTAGGAATACTCTGCGGCAGATGGAAAACGACCTTCTGTCCGGCTTTTTTGGCACGCTCAAGGAAATCATCCAGAACCTTGAAATCCACGCCGCTTTCTTTGAAGCCTCCGGGAATGTCGTAGAATATCGTGTTCAACCCGCAACGCGTGTACAGATCACGCTCACCGCCCAGCTCGTCTTTGCCCAACTGCATGAACAAGCCATCCCGGAAGGTGGTTGCTCCCCCAAAACCTGAACGCCGGATAAAGGGTTTTCCATCCACGCGATAGACCCCGTCATTCGTTGTCTCTCCAGCCCAAACGCAAGAGAACCCACCCGCAAGAAGAAACATCCACCCCACGCAGAACACGTTAGTCATTTTCGTTGCCATTGCATTTATTCCTTCAGTCTTCACTTCAGAGTTCAACAGGATAACCCAGCGCAGGAGAAAAAGGCAAGGATGTCAGTATATGACAAATCATATGAGGGGACGGGAGGAGGGGAGAGAATTGCGTTATTGCGTTATTGCCTTATTGCCTTATTAAATTGAGAGTTAATAGTTAATAGTTTTGAACGCTTAACGTTAAACGCCCAACGCTTAACGCTCAAGTTATAGACAAGCCCGCCGCCCGGGGTACCGAGAATAAACTGCCTAATAACTTTTAGCAAATGGCTAGTCGTAAGCCTGGGAGTATAGGCGTCCTCGCCTGTACCCGAAGCCGGATGATGATGCGGGTCCGGCAGCTGCCGGACCCGTGTACAGGCGCGGACGCCTATACGCCCAGCAAAGCATCCAACCTCAACATTCCATTGAAGTTATAGGTAAGCCCGCCGCCCACAGAGCGGGAATAAACGGATGGGTAACTTTTTTTTCACAGAGCCCA
>JBAXOG010000163.1:0-11061 GCA_037133395.1 bacterium
TGTGCCAATCATAGGTGCTGGAATGTTTCTGGCGTAACCTATGGGATGCTAGTGGATAATAAGGCGTTTGGCCAGCTCCCAGCGCGAGACCAGTTTATCCGCGACGAGCTTGCCCGCATTCTGGACACCTACGGCAACCATCCGTCGTTTGCCTTCCTGGCGATGGGCAATGAATCCGGCGGTTCGCTGGATACGCTGGTGAAGGCGGGACGGGCGCGGGACAAGCGGCATCTCTATCGATGCGAAAATGGCGACAGCGAGGCACAGGGCGATTTCCATGAAATCGGTCAGCGGGGCATCGTCGGCCCGCGCACGGACTGGGATCGCTGGTCAGCGGGAAAAGGTTGGATTGCGGGCAATGACAGCGCCAACCGTTCGACGGGCGCACAGGTGCCGACGTTTGCGCACGAGGTCGGTCAGTGGGCGATGTATCCGGACTTCAAGCAGATTGACAAATTCACCGGAACGCTCCGGGCGCACAACTACGAAGCGTTCCGGAAATCGCTTGCGGCTCACGGCATGCTGGATCAGGCAGGGGCCTTTGCCCAGGCGAGCGGCGAGTTCAGCGTGTCGCTTTACAGAGACGAGATCGAGGGCAGCATGCGCACCTGGCCTTATGGTGGGTTTCAGATTTTGGAAGCCCGCGATTATCCAGGTCAGGGGACAGCGCTGGTGGGTTGGCTTGATGCCTTTTGGGATTCGAAAGGGCTGATCAAGCCAGAAACGTTCCGCCGCTCCTGCGCATCAACAGTCTGCCTGTTGCGCATGCCGAAACGGGTGTTGTCGACGCGCGATACCTTTACGGCGTATGCTGAACTTGCGCATTACGGGGCGAAGGATACAGAGGCCCGCCCGAAATGGCGTGTTGCCGATGCCAATGGAAAAGAAATTGCCCACGGCGAATGGCCGTCACAGAAGATTAAAACCGGACGCGTTTCGGAGCTTGGCAAGATCGAAATTCCTCTCAATACCATTGTCGCGCCGGCAAGGCTGGTGGTCACCTTAAAGGCGGCGGGAACAGAGAACAGTTGGAACATCTGGGTTTACCCGGCTCAACAACCCGAACCTCCGAAAAACGTTCGCGTTGCGTTTACCTTTGACGACGCCACGCGCAAAGCTCTGGCTGAAGGTGAGCGTGTTGTTTTGTTCTCCTCGCCCAAGGAGGGCGTGATCGTTGCGCGCCCAGCATTCTACGGTCCGGACTCGCTGCGTCAATTCATGCCGGTTCAGCCGGGCAGCAATGCCATTCCGGGCGCGTTTACGCCGGCCTTCTGGAACATGCGTCTGTTTCATCAGACAGGAACGCTCGGCCTTCTCTGCGATCCTGCTCATCCGGCTCTGGCGAAATTCCCCACGGAAAATCACAGCGACTGGCAGTGGGCAGATCTGGTGGGGCGTTTTTCTGCGGGTGATTCGTTCCGTACGGCGTTGGCGGGAGAGGGCTACAGCGCTGACGTTTCAACGCGCGCCGGCGATGTGAAGGATCGATCCAAAGCGATCATCCTCGACGAAACGCCGACGGATTTCCGTCCCATTTTGCAGGTGATCGACAACTACGAGCGCAACTCGAAACTGGGTACGATTTTTGAAACGCGTGTTGGCCCCGGCAAGTTGCTGGTTTGCGCCATGGATCTGGAAACAGATGCGACGAATCGTCCTGCCGCCCTTCAGCTCAAGCGCAGCTTGCTGGATTACGCGGCGGGTGCCAAGTTCACGCCCACGCATGAGTTGCCGATGGAGCTTCTGGTACGGCTGCTGACGGCGGTCCCGAGGGACGGGAAAGCCGTCGAATGAAGGACAGACAGATGAAATCTTTTTTCAAATGCGTGTTTATCACGATGTTCCTGCTCGCCGCGTGTGCGATGAGGGTCGCCGGAGCCGAGGCACCGACGAACAGTACCTCGGCACCGAGGATTCTTCATCTTATTTTCTTTGTCAGGCAGCTAGATGCCCGCATGGAGAACTCGGAAGCCAGAATGTTCGACACGCTGGTACGTGAAATAGAGCAGTTGAAAAAGTACAACCTTAAAGCCACTTTTCTGCTGCAATACGACGCCCTGCTGAACCCAAAATATCAGGAGCTGATGAAGCAGGAAATGGCGCGCGGCTGTGAGGTGGGCGGGTGGTGGGAAATCACTCAGCCGCACGTGGAAGCTACCGGGCTGAAATGGCGTGGCCGTTATCCCTGGGACTGGTATTCGGATGTGGGATTCTCCGTGGGCTATGCCCTGCCCGACCGTGAACATTTTGTGGATCTTTACATGGCGAAATTCAAAGCCGTCTTTGGAAAACATCCGACGGCCGTGGGATCATGGTTTATTGACGAGCACACCCTGAAATACATGTCGGACACCTATCACATCGTGGCCTCCTGCAACTGCAAAGACCAAGTGGGCACGGACAATTACACCTTGTGGGGGGGCTACTGGAACCAGGCCTACTATCCGAGTTTCAAAAATTCGTTTATGCCCGCGCAAACTATTGAAAACCAGATTCCCGTCCCGATTTTCCGTATGCTCGGCAGCGACCCCATCTACCAGTACGATGACTGGGGTGAAGGCGACAACGGGCAGGGCGTCATCACGCTGGAACCTGTTTATCGCGAATCAGGGATGAAAGAGAGCTGGGTGAGATGGTTTTTAAAGACGCTGACCGAGGAGCCCTGCCTAGCGTTCAACTACGCACAGGCTGGACAGGAAAACTCCTTCACGTGGGACATGGTCAGCAAGGGGCTAGAGATGCAACTCCCGATTATTGCGTCGCTCGCAACATCTGGCAAACTCAAGCTGGAGACGCTCAGCGAAACCGGCATCTGGTTTAAGCAGGCCTTCCCGCTTACCCCGGCGACCGCGTTTACGGCCACCACTGATCCGCGCAATGAAGGACGCAAAACAGTCTGGTACAACAGCCGCTTCTACCGGGCGAACCTGTTCTGGGAGAACAACACGTTGCGTTTCAGGGATATTCATCTTTTTGATGAGAATGTCAAGTCGGACTACCTCACTCAAACGGCCACATCCAAGCATGCCGCCTACTACACCTTGCCGGTGGTGGATGGTTTTGTCTGGAGCGTGAAGGGCGGGACACCGGCGGGTCTGCGCCTGGTGAAGGTGAATGCGGAGGGGCGTGTTTCGGAGATCAAGGGAGGTGCTCCCGTGGTGACGGAACTTTCAAAGGATGCCTTGCAGGTGCGGTGGCCCATGGACGGCGCGGGCGTCATCCGCATCACTTTTTACGAAGATCGCTTTGAGATTTTTTCGTCGGCCAAGGAGAGGCAGGGCTGGATGTTCGAACTGACAGCCGACTCCAAGGCGGAGTTACCCTTCACGACTATCACCTCGCAGAAGATTAGCGCTACGTTCAGGAAGAACACGTATGTGGTTGAGTGCACGGAGGGAACTGTTGTGGCGAAAAATAGCCCTGAACAAAATTTTGTATTTCGGCTGATCCCGGTGAACGAACGAATTGTCGTGAAGATGAAGGAGAATAGGTATGAGTGCGCCAAGCAAAGCGTGTGATTTGCAGTCGGTTAAAATCCGACACAGGGAAAGTCTAGCCAGCACCCTGTCACCGAATGTGCAGACGGCAAGGCAACAAACCGTTTGAAGCCACAGGAAGGGAGTCACCAGACCGTAACGCAAGTGAAGGGATTGAGCCTCGAAACAGTTCAACATCGGCAGGGCTGACAGTGTTCATCTACTGGAAAGCAGCAACGGGGGCGGCGGAATGGCGAGCCGTCCCATCCTGCCCGGGGTCTGAGACCACGGTATGGCGACGAAGGCAGAAGCATGAACTTGGGAGACCCTGCGGACTTCCTGAAAAGGATACGGACGGACAACCCGGAAAGAGGGAAGGAAGCCTGGACGGTGCGCAGGGAGTCGGACCGGCCCATAGTAGGGGCGTAGCAGGGTAACGGCCTGTGACAGGGAAACCTGACCCGAAGGGGCTGGCGGTATGTGAAGAGGTCAACGGAGACGAAATGCAAGGACACGAGCCAAAAGACATGGACACGGAACTTGACCTCCTATCGGACAGGGCGAGGGCGAGCGGTGCGGAGCGTATCGAAAACGTGGCGCACCTGCTAACCCCAGCCAACTTGAAGGAGTGCCTCGGGCGGCTCAAACGCAGAAGAGCGAGCGGGACGGACGGGGTGACACTTGAGGAATATGAGGAAGTGGCGGAAGAGGCGCTTCCTGAACTTGTCGAGCGAATGAAGAGAATGAGCTACAAGCCACAGCCAGTCAAACGCGTCTACATCCCGAAAGCAAACGGGAAGATGCGACCGCTTGGCATTCCAGCAGTGGAAGACAAAGTCGTCCAGTGCGGAATGACAAGGATACTGGAGTCGGTCTATGAGGCGGATTTCCTCGACTGTTCGTTCGGGTTCAGGAAGGGGCGCGGATGCCATCAGGCACTGCGAAAGGTGGACGAGGCTATCATGAGGCATCCTGTGAACCATGTCATCGAGGCGGACATCAAAGGCTTCTTCGACAATGTGAGTCACGACTGGATGTTGAAGTTCATCGGCCATCGCATCGCCGACAGGAAATTCCTGCGACTGGTTGAGAAGTTCCTGAAGGCTGGGTATATGGAGGAGGGGAAGCTGTATGCGACGGAAGGGGGGACTCCGCAGGGCGGTGTTATCTCCCCCGTCCTCGCAAACGTCTACCTTCACTATGTGCTTGACCTCTGGATGGAACGCAAGGTCAAGGAGGAAAGCAGGGGATATGTCGAGATGGTACGGTATGCGGACGACTTCGTCATCTGTGTGCAGTACAAAGACGACGCGGAGCGCATACTCTCCGAACTAAGGGACAGGCTCGCGAAGTTCGGGCTTGAACTGGCGGAGGAGAAGACAAGGCGCATCGAGTTCGGCAGGTATGCCCAACAGAATGCGGAGGCGAAAGGATGCAAGTCCGAATCCTTCGACTTCCTTGGTTTTACTTACTACATTGGCAAGACAAGGGGCGGAGCGTTCAAGGTTGGAATGAAGACAAGCCGAAGGAAGCTGAATGCAAAGCTCAAGGAAATGACGCAGTGGATCAAGGACGTAAGAAACCTGCTGCCGCTGAAAGACCTTTGGAAGACGCTGAAAGCCAAGTTGTCTGGACACTTCCAGTATTTTGGCGTCAGTGGAAACTACAGGGAAATCAGGATGTACTACAACAGGGTGCTGTCGATCATCCTGAAATGGCTCAACAGGAGAAGCCAGAAGAAAAGCTTCTCTCGGGAAACATACGGCGCGTATCTGAAACGGTATCCGTTGCCGACTCCGAAAATCCATCATGACTTCTATGGACTCAAGTGCCTGTTCGTGAATGTAACCGAAGAGCCGTATGTGGGAAATCTACAAGTACGGTTCTGTGAGGGGCATTGAAATACCTCACGAGGCTGAAAACGTTTATCAAGTAAGTTAAGGAAAGGTATCATATTATGTCTACTCTACATAAGATGAAGTATATTTGGAATGTTATGAAACAGATGGCCTCGTTTCTGGCGTGCGTAAATTGCTGCACTTGCACGCTGGCTTTCGCCGGTGAGAATACCAGCACCCATCCGGTCTGTCTGGCCGGCGGCACCACTGTCATTGGCGCCAACAGCGCGTTCGGCGACGAATCAATCGGAGCGCCTCTCAGTCTGAGTAATGCCACGGTGAAAATCACGGCGTCTCTGGCGCTGGACAATGGTGGCGTCAATAAGCGTAACGTCACTCTGGCGGGTTCCAATGTCTTTGACGTCGGCGCGAATGATCTGACGATTTCCGGCGTGATCAGCGGTCCCGGCAGTTTTACGAAAACGGGCACGGGCACGATGACACTCAGTGCTAACAACGAGCACAAAGGCTCAACAACGGTGAGTCAGGGAGCGCTGTCTGTTAAACAGATGTCGTCCGTGATGAACATTGCCTCGGGTGCGATTCTTACTGTCAACGAAACGGGTGGGTTCGGTAATCGCTATGTTAACGCGGGAACGATTGACTTCGAGGGCTACCCAAGCATGTGGGGCATAGGGGGCTTATCACCGGGGGAAAGTCTGATCCTCGATAACGGAACTGTGACTGGATCAGGCGGGTGTGCCGCTTATGGCGCCTTTGGCACAGCCCTTTATAATCACGTGGATGCCGCCAAAATCACGATTACCGCCAATGGCGCGGCGAACCTGATCAACACCACGTATGGCATCAATCTCAGGGCGGCGTTGACGTTGAACACGCCTCGGGTGTCCGACACCTTGAACATCGTCTGCGGAATTGGAGCGACTAACGCGACACAAGCCCATGAAGGCACCCTCACCAAGACTGGTCTGGGCACCGTGATTCTCGCCGGCACTGGCGTATACACGAACACCACGACGATCAAGGCCGGTACACTCGTCGCCACGTGTAGCTCGGCACTTGGGAACGGTCCGGTGAAGGTCTCCACAGGCTCGGCTTTGAGTTACATTGCGGCCACGGATTCGCCGCTCAATCTGGCCTCAACCCTTGTTATTAATGGCGGTCCTGATACGATGATCGGCGGTTCAGTGGGTTCCGACCGCACAAGCGCTGCAATCCATGTAGCCGGTGTTGTGACTGCGTCCGACGCAATCAATGTTAATGTGTACAGGGTCGGCAGCGTTGCAAACGTGTCATCAGGCAAGTATACACTGCTTCATGGAGCCCCTGGCAGTAATTTAAACGTGCCTAAATATTCGCTTGGCACGGTTTATAACAATATCGATTTTACTGTGGATCCGGGTAATACGTTCGGTTCGAGCACGGCTACCGACCTGATTTGCGCAATCATACGGGAAACCCCGCTTTCTGCGGCATATTGGACTGGTGGGCTCGCAGGCGCAGCCAACGTGTGGGCCGCGTCGGATGGTAAATCGAACAGCAACTGGGCGGCCACCTCCGGCGGCAGTAGTCAGGCTTTAGTGCCCGGAGCGGGAGCTGATGTCACTGTTGCCAATTCCAAAGGCACGACCTTTCTTGGCGCCAATATGACCGTCAAGTCCTTGACCATTGCGGACACCGCCAATGGTCTGAATCTGAATAATGACGGCTACACGCTCACGATCAATCCGCTGGTTTCAACCGGCTGGCTGAGTTTGAAAAAAAAGGGTGCAGGCATCACAGTGAATGCCGGCGTTCCCGACAGCGTCATTGCTGAAAAAATTGCGCTGGGTTCCGACCAGGTTTGGGCCGTTGCAGATGTCCCCAGCTCGCTCACAATCGTGAATCAGATCAGCGGTAATTTTGAACTGACTAAGGCAGGTGCCGGCGCGCTGACACTGCTCGGTGCGAACATTTACGGCGGTGCGACGGTTATCTCTCAGGGAACGTTGCGGCTCGGTAAGGTGCGTGCGGATGGGTCGAATCCGGGTTTGGTGATCAACGGCAAACTGCCTGCCACCACGGCGGTGAACCTTGCGAACTCCGGCACGATGCTGGACTTATATGACAGTTGTCAGACCGTCGCATCGCTGGCCGGCGTATCCGGCTCGACGGTGGCCCTTGGCAGTGGTTGTCTGAAAGTAGGCGATACCAACTCGACGACTTTCGCAGGTCTTATTTGCGATAAGGGTGTCAGCGGAAGCAAAGGCGGAAGTTTGACCAAAGTGGGTGCAGGCACACTGAAGCTCGGTAACGCGAACACCTATACCGGCGGCACGATCATCAGCGGTGGCACGCTGAAAATGGGCGTGGCGAATTGCCTGCCGGTGGGCGGGGCGCTGAAGATGTTGAACGTCGCGGATGCGGTGCTTGATCTCAACGGTTTTGACCAGACCATCGGCGCGCTCTCCATCGGCGGCCCGACCGGTGGCAACATTGCCCTGGGCGGTGGTACACTGATTGTTGGCGACGCGAGTCACACTAGCTACGGCGGCGTTATCAGCGGCGCGGGGAGCCTGACAAAGCAGGGCGCAGGTACGCTGACGCTCACCGGTGCACATCGCTACAGTGGCCCCACCGTTATTAACAGCGGGACGCTGAAGTTACAGCAGAAGCAATCGCTAAGCAACCTCAACGGTTCCAGGATATTGCCCCTTGGCGATTCAATCACTTGCGGTTTTGGCGGATCGAACGCAGGCTATCGCGGCTTTCTGTATAAAAGCCTGACCGATGCCGAAATCGCGTTCCAATTCGTCGGCACCACGTGGCACGATAATCCGGGTTCTTTGCCGACAACCCCCGTTGATCAGACCTGGCATCAAGGTTATGGTGGCCAGGTTACGGGGTTCATTCTGGATAACATCGCCACCATTTTGCATGACTTGTTCGGCAAGGGGAAACTTCCCAACATCATTACGTTGCTCATCGGCACCAATGATGCTACGCGTAACATTCCGCCTTCAACCGCTGCGGCCAATGTCGCCCAGATCATCGACCTGGTCTGCCGCAGAGTTCCTGGCATCACGATGTTCATCGCCCAGATCACGCCCCGCCCAGGCAAAGAGGAATGGATAGCAACCTACAACAAGGTGCTCGCGGATGTTGTGGCCCGAAAGCAGGAGGTGGGCAACAGGGTCGTGCTGGTTGATATGCATACCGGCTTCCCTGCCAACGGGATTGCGGATGGCATTCATCCCAACGATGCCGGCTATAAATTTATCACCAAGCAGTGGACGAGCGCGATTCTGGACAGCATTAAGATGAGCGGTGGCGGCGATAATCTGCTGCCCGTCACCACGCCGCTGAGCATCGCATCAAACGCGTTGCTGGATCTCAACGGTGCAAACCAGCAGGTGGCTTCGTTGACGGGTTCCGGCATGTTGAACAACAGCAGTGCCGACCTAGCCTCGGTCTTCACAGTGGGCGACAGTAACTCAAGTGCCTTCTCCGGCACCATTACAGGCAATCTTGGCTTGACCAAAAGCGGAGCCGGCACGCTGACGCTTACGGGCTCGAACAATTTCGCTGGGAACACAACGGTTAACGGAGGCACACTGGAGGTTGCCAGCGCCAGCGCGCTGGGCAAAGGCGCGCGGCTGACAATTGCTCAGGGTGCGACAGTCAAATTGACGGTCAACACAGTGGTCAAAGAGTTGTACTTCGGAGACAAAGCGCAGGAGAAGGGGACCTGGGGCGCCATTGGTAACTCCGGAGTGAACCATACAAGTGAATACCTGACAGGCAAAGGCATATTGATGGTTACGGGCATTTTAACTGAACATGCACAGGTGAGGATGTTGAATGATCAGAAAGGGATCATTATTAAGCCGATTCCTGAAAAGATGGTGGTGCTTACGTTTGACGACAGTTGCGTCAGCCATGCGACGTTTGTCGCCCCGCTTTTGAAGAAATACGGCTTTGGCGCAACGTTCTATATCACGGAAGCGTTTACGGATACGAATATGTATATGTCATGGTCGCAGATAAAGGGCCTGGAAGAGATGGGGTTTGAAGTCGGGAATCACTCACTCCATCACGGGATGTTCAGCAATATGAAAGTTGATGAGTGTACGCGTGAAATGCTTGGGATCGACGCGGACTGCGTGAAAAACAATGTTACCAAACCGACCACATTCTGTTGGCCGATGTACGGGGTGAACAAGGATCTCTTTCCTGTCATGGTGAAAAACGGCTATCTGTTTGCCAGGAGCGGCGGTGATCATCCATACGATCCGATCATGGATAATCCGTTTGAAGCGCCATGTTTTACTTTTTATAACGCGATGCTGAAAAGTTGGCCTCATCTTTTCGCCGACAAGGTGACATTGGCAGTGCCTGGCAAGTTTGTCATTGTTTGTTTTCATGGCATCCCTGATTTACAGCATGGCAATGTCGGACTTGATCCGGAGATCTTTGAGAGATTGATGAAGTATTTGAAGGACAACAACTACACCGTCATCGCCATGCGGGACATGGCGAAATATGTGGACGCGGCCAAGGCAGCGAAATAAAAAAAATCGATTAAGATCGCGAGAAGTATGATGACCATTATGAAGACAGCGTTGAATATCAGGATTGCAGGCTTGTTTCTGGCGGTCTTTATCTACGGAGCCGGTAGGGCAATGGCGGGCAGTGATTCGTGGAAGGCGGATATCGATGGCAACTGGGCTGATACAAACAATTGGGCGGCGGGATGCGCCCCCGGCAGTACAGGGAGGCATAATAACGATTTTGCCATGTTCGGCTTCGCACTCAAGAATGACCGAATCGTCACGGTAGATACCAACCGTTTCATTGGCAACATCGCATTTGGAAATCCGTCTGTCCATGGCTATACACTCGCGCAGGGAACCCTGCGCTTGAGTAACACGGATACCTGGAACCAACCCGGCGGTATCATCCAGACCCTCGCCGGGAATGGCGCGCATGTCGACACGATCAATTCGGCGGTTGTATTTTACAATATGCAGTACGGCCTTATTACGGCCGATGCGTTATCCCCCAACAGTGTTTTGAGAATCAATGGTGGTGTGACTTCACATATGTATCAGGGCGTGAATTTGACGCTGAATGGTATAAACATGGGCGCGAACACCATCGCCGGTGTGATTATTGACAATGATTGGGGCTATGGCACCTTGAGACTGATCAAGTCCGGTGTGGGTAACTGGAGGCTTTCGGGCGCGAACACCTACAGTGGCGGCACGATGGTCAACGGTGGCATGCTGACGCTGGACGCCGGGGCTGGCGGTTCGCTCAAAACTGGTTCGGCGCTGACGTTCAGCGGCACGGGCGTTTTCAACTACGACAACATGACCGCCGCCGGCGCCAAGAGCCAGAGCCTGGGCGCCCTGACGAACCGCGTAGGCGAGGGTACGGTGCAACTCACGCGAACAGCGGCGCAGAACGTTGCCCTGATGTTCACGTCCTTCGGCGCCCGTTCCGTGGGTGCCACGCGCAACTTTGTTTATGCTGGAACTCCGGGCATGATCGGTAGCAACAGCACGATCACGATCAAGAATACAGCCGCCGGTTTTATTGATCAGAACTCGTTTGTCGACGGGGGCGATTTTGCTTACGTGAATGGCGCTGGAAAATTTGTGCGCGTTCCTGTTTATGGAGCCGACGAAGGGTAGGGCGTTTTTATTTGAACGGTTTTTGAGCTTCTACTAATTGGATATATATTC
>JBAXOG010000164.1:0-10922 GCA_037133395.1 bacterium
CTTCAACCAACATCAGGAAGGCTATATGATTTTTTCGACAAACCGTGAAGAGCCCAAAAATGGCAATTTCTATTTAACCCGTTTTTTGCAAATCAGCAACATCAGTCCCGATACGGCTATGGAAGCAGCAAAGGCAGGGAAGAAGGAATCGGTGAGTTTTCCCCAAGCGCCGATCGCCGCATAGACGACGGAAACCGTCAGGTTACCGAGGGCCGTCACCCACAAGACTTTAGGAAAAGACTCACGAGCCAGTCCACTAAAGAGCACAGACATCTCCGCAAACATCGGCACGGGGCGCAAAGCGAGCAGCATCCAGAGACCAAACCGGCCGTAAAAGGCTCTCATCTGCTCCTGTTCATTCTTGCCAATCAATTTAGTTGTTGCAGGAGAAGCGACATAGCCCAGCGCATAGCCCAGAACCGTACTGATCATCATCCCTGCAAAGGAAGCCAGCATCCCGCCCCAAAAACCCAAGGCCAGGCCACACGCTACGCTGGCCAAACTCGAAGGAATAGGGAGAACAATATCAGACGCCAGTAGCGCCACCAACAGAAGCCCCGCCCTCCACGGATGCGCATAAGCCTGATTGACAAGCCGCATCGTCCATGCGTCAATCGCCGGGCCATACAGGTAAAACGAGACCCCGATTGCAACAAAAACAACCGAGGCCAAAAGATATGTTCGATACGCCTTCATGATTAAAACTGAATGGTCCGCCGATACTCATCGAGGGTGCGACAGATCTTAATACCGTTCCAAAGCGTCTCGCCCTGCGGAAAGTAGGTCTTGAGGTAGCTCCACAATTCTTTCATGCGGCCCAGTACCGAGGAGGGTCCGTGCAGCTCCTGTTCGCAGGCTGAAAGATACGCTTCTAAAAAGGCCTGCAGTCGTTTCGGGTCGCGAGGCACTTGCTCTGTCCCCCGAATATCCTCCATAAGAAAGGGATTGGCTGCCAGTCCACGGCCAATCATCCAACGGGTAATTGTCGGAAAGCGGGTCTTCAAGCGGGTCAAATCATCTGCCGTACGGATATCGCCATTGTAGACAACAGGATGTTTGCAGAGGGGGAAGGTTTGTTCAAACGCATCGAGTAGCACGGTACCTTCGTACATCTGCTTGGCAGTACGCGCATGAATGGCGACTTCACGAAGGGGAAAGGAGTTGATGAGTGGCATACGCTCCGCCAACAACGTTGGCTTATCAATACCTAAGCGCACCTTGACGGAGAAACCGCTGGGCATCTCTTCACAGCCCACGTCGAGCATGGAGGCGAAGAGACGCTCATCCCGCATCAGTCCAGCTCCCCTGCTCTTCTTGATGATGAAGGGCCAAGGACAGCCAGCATTTAAGTCAGCACACGTGTAGCCGAGATCTTTAAATGCCTTCAAAAGCGTACGCAACTGGACAGGGTCTTTTCCGATGACCTGGGGAATTAATGGAATACGTTGCTCCAACGCAGGATTGACATCCTGAAGGAGGACAGACTTGATCTTGATGCCGGAAACCGTAGCAATAAAGGGAGAGACCGCCCGGTCTGGCGCACGAAAATATTTCGCGTGAATGTTACGGAATGTCCGGACAGTCACCCCGCGCAACGGCGCCAGACAGATGTCGTCCCCTATTGCTTGACCAGGCATTCTATTGTCGCACGGGTCGGCAATAGCCATCCTCTACAGTGCTCCTGTGAGCAAGCTTGTGAATGCCGTAATCGGCATGGTGTCACGGAAGTTATCAACGGTCTGGCGGGCATCCTTAATGAGACCATGAATATCCTTATACAAATCCTCTTCCTTCGACAGCTTGCCGAGCGTGCCTTCACCCTTTTCGAGACGATCCGCCACAACCTTGAAGCTACTGACAGCCGCATCCAAATCATTATAGAGCTTGTTATTGTCAGCCGTTAGCTTGCCCAGTGTGCCTTCGCCCTTTTGAAGACGATCCGTGACACCCTTAATGTTGGCAATGGCTGCCTTCGCATCCTGATAAAGCGTATCATCAGCGGAAAGTAGCTTGCCCAAAGTGCCTTCGCCCTTCTCAAGCCGGGCTGTCACGGACTTCAAATTGTTCATCGAATCCTTCATATCTGTGTATACGATCCCGTCATCATTCACGAGGCGTCCTAATGAATTGGTGCCCGAATTAAGCTTATTCGCTAGATTACGGATATCCGTCGCCGCAGTCTGCAAATCCTTGTACAAAGTCTCATCTTCCGACATCAACTTGCCCAGTGTGCCCTTTCCGGATTCCAACCGAGATGCTATGGCTTTGGCAGAATCAGTCGTAGCTTCCAAGTTAGCCACGATGTTTTTCAACTTCCCACCCGAGGTGACTTCACGAATATCCCCAACCACTTCGCCCAAGTCCTTCATCCAGTCTGCAATCGGCTCCGCAACCAATACCGTGTCCTTCGGTAACGGTGCACCCTTGCCTTCCGTAATCACGAGATGATTACCCCCTAACATGGAAGAAGAGCGGACATTAATCTTGTACCCTTCATTAAACACCAATTCCGACTGCAGGGTGACCTTCACCAAGACACCGCCATCCTGAAATTTCAGATTTGCGATTTCACCCACGCCCACACCGCGCACACGCACGGAATCACGGACTTTCAATCCACCCACATCCATGAATTTAATATTCACAGAGGTTCTTTGCCGTCCTGTAAACAGTTCACGCCCTGAAATAATGACGGTGAAATAGAATAATACCACTAATACGGTCGCCACAAAGACGCCCACCAATAATTCAGAAAATAACTCACTATTCTTATGTTTCATACCTTGTTCCTTTCAATAATAACTTACACTTTAGCACGTTGTTTTAGCCCATCCTTCGAGATAAATTGCGCATCTAAAAATGCACGGGCCTCTGGATTCGTAGTCCGAATGAATTCATCCGGCTCGCTCGGTTCCACGAACGCTCCATTTGACAGCATTGCAATACGGTCAGATACGAGCAAAGCGCCCTGCAAATCATGCGTTACAACAACACTCGTCACACCCAACTCCGTATTCAGGCGACGAATCAGCGCATCAATGGTACGTGCTGTTACAGGATCAAGCCCAGACGTCGGCTCATCATAGAGAATGATTTCCGGACGATGGACAACTGCGCGCGCAAGTCCTGCCCGTTTCTGCATGCCGCCAGAAATTTCATTAGGAAATTTTTCACTGTCGTCTTCCAGCCCCACCATTTTCAAAACATCCATGACACGGGAATAAACCTCATTTTCCGGACAAAGCGCCTTTTCGCGAAGCGGTAACGCAACATTGTCAAACACGTTCATCCATCCCAGCAAGGCTCCATTTTGGAAAAGATAGCCAAAGCGTCCACGAACTTTTGCAAGCTCCTTCCCCTCGGCAGCGCTGATCTCCACGCCATCGACGAGAACCTTCCCCTCCGTCGGAGTCAACAACCTGACAATATGTTTCAGGGTCACACTCTTGCCGCTTCCAGAAGAGCCAATAATCGTAAATACTTCGCCCTTCTCGATCTTAAGCGACACATTATCGAGTACTTTTATCCCGCCGAGAATTTTCGTCACATGTTCAAACGTAATCATAATTCATCCTATAACGTATAGAACAACCGCGTCACAATATATCCAACAACCAATATCAACAAGAACGAAGTCACCACTGACTGCCGTGTAGCACGGCCTACACCAACTGCGCCCTGCGTTGTACGTAGTCCTTCGAGACAGGACACCCCGGTAATCAGAACACCAAAAATCACTGCTTTAAATAACCCCACTAAAAGATCATACCTATCCGCATTATCCACCGCAATCTTCATGTAATGTAAAAACGGGACACCCAATTGCGTTGAAGCTACCACCCCGCCACCCAGCACACTCAACACGCTCAAGTAAAAGGAGAGCAACGGCGTCATCACCATCATTGCGGCAAGACGAGGCGCTACCAAGTACCGCACCGGGTTGATGGACATAATCTCCAACGCCGCAATTTCATCGTTGACCACCATGGTTCCGAGCTGCGCGGCCATGGATGATCCGACACATGCCGCCAAAATCAAACCCGTCATGAAAGGTCCCATCTCGCGCAACGAGGAAATCATCACACCCGCGCCGACATACACCTCCTGATTGTATCGACGCATCTCTAGCCCAACCTGTAACGCCAACACCATGCCAATAAACAGCCCCACCAGCGTAATGACGGGCAGACTCTTCAGCCCGATGGTATACAACTGCCGAAAAAATTCCTTCCGTGCACGCGTATTCAGGAACTGAACAGGTAAAAGCATCAGCGCTTCTGACGTCAGCAAGACACCCCGACCCATCGTGGAGAAAATCTGCGTTGCCAACTGGAAAAGCGAGATGTGTTCGCAGTCAGCATAAAGTGGTTCACGTGTAAACCTCATTTGAGTAATCCCTCCAATGCTTCTTCAACGCCAATCCCGGGCCGGTTGTTAGACGGAGACGTATCAAGGAAAATCCCTGATGGAAACGTATTCGTGGTCGATCCGTTCATGTACCGGATAAGACTTATGATGCCCCAGAGCGCTTCATGCTCAACACCCTCGGCTGTTTCGGAACGTTCATAAAAAGTCCAGAACGGAGCCCAGTTACGTTCAATGCCGCCCGCATAGCGTATCGGATTCAGTTCCAGCGTGCGCACATGCGAATAGCGCGGTGTCCGTTGCCGCGTAAAGAATGGCCACACACGCAAATAATCATCCCGCGCAAACTCCTGGCCGTTGTTATCTTTTGCATATCTCGTTTCATGCACATAAAACGGGAAGAGGCGCGTCCGCTCAAAACGTTGCCCTGCCAGACGCATATCTTCATACGTGAAGAGAATCCAGCCGCCAGAATAAAAAGTCCGATCCTCACCAAGCGCTTGCGCATAAAACGGCCAAAATATGCGCTTTCTTTCAATGTCCGAATTATCGATCTGCAAAAACGGCCACGGCATGTGCCAGCGTTCACGCTTATCTGTCTTCGCCCAGGTGAAGAAAGGTGGCATCGCCATTCCCTGCTGTTCCTTTTTCCGGTCAACGCGTCCAGCAACTGGGAAGAGCATCCACGCATCTCCGGGATTGGGCGTCGCATCCTTGTACGTGGATTGTGTCCAGAATGGCCAAAAGAGATAAGAGGACTTATCGAACCGATTTTCATTCGCCCCATAAAACGGAAAAACGTTCGTATGTTTCACCCGTTGTTCATCCTCCTGCCGGCCAATAAAGGGCCACAGGTAATAATCTCTCTCTTTCCCAGCGACCTTATAATGCAAATAAGCAGGAAACAGCACAAAATCAATATCTGACATTAATCCCAAGAATTCAGGTACATGCCCATAAACAGGGAATAAAGACCAATAGTCTTCGCCCTGCCGCGACCGTCCGTTCAGCCAAAAGGGGTAAACCCCACACTGATATCCGGATGCCTCATTGGAAACATCTAAGTCGTTACCGAACGCCAGCAGACAGCGCCACCAGAACTGTGTCTGGTTCCAATGGCCCGTCACCAGTGGCCACGCCACATCCGTCACGTCTTCGCGCTCCTCAGGATCGCTGCTGTGCGAATAAAAGGGGCGCAAGGCATAAAAATGGCTACCATCACTCATCTTACGACGTTCATAGAATGGGCCAATACGCAACCGACTCACAATACTGCTACGAGGCTCATTGGTGGCTGCCACACCCTCCGTTGTCATACTTCCAGCAATAACCATGATGAGGGCTGAAAATGATAAGAACATCTTGATCATACTATTTCTGTGCCCGAGGCTTTAAAGAAAGCATGAATCTTATTCTCGCACCCAAAGGTCATAGCAATAAGTGCTGCACGCACCCACATGCCATTGCGCATCTGACGCCAATACATCGCACGCGGATCGCCATCTACCTCCGTCGCTATTTCATCACGACGCGGCAACGGATGCATCACAATTGCTGTAGACTTTAACAAAGCAAGCTCGTCATGTCCAAACTTGTATTTACTCGTATCAATCCGAGAGCTCTCGCCTTTTGTTTGATCCCACTCATCTTGAATACGGGTCATGTAAACGGCATCCGCATCAGGAATCGCACTTTGGAAATCATCGGTCACCCTAAAGTCTGCATGATGGATCTTCAACAAGGCTTTCACATCATCCCCGACCTGAAGTTGTGGCGGTGCTACAAAAACCTGACGGATATTCGGATAGTTGATCAGCAAACTTGAAAGCGACCGCACGGTACGACCTCTTAACAAATCACCACAGAAAAGCACGGTTTTGTCTTCGAGTCCGCCTGTCTTCTCAAAACTTCTCAAGAGCGTATAAATATCCAGCAATGCCTGCGTCGGATGCTGATCCTGACCCGAGCCTGCATTGATGATAGGGATAGGACGCTCGGAATGTGACAACCCCCACGCCATCCGTTCTGCAAGCCCCTTTTCAGGGGTTCGCATAATGATCAAATCAAAGTAAGAACTAAACGTCCGAACCGCATCTTCTCTCGATTCGCCTTTAAACTCAGAAGAGGTTGCTGTGTCGCGCACCTCGCCGGTCTGCACACCGAGAATCTGACAGGCGGATAAGAAGGAAAGGAATGTACGTGAGCTCGGCTGTGAAAAATAGAGCATGGCGCGTTTATGCGAAATCAAGGTCTTCAAAAATTCGATTCCTTGCCGTGTCTTTGCAATGAATCGAATTTCATTGGCCAGATTGGTCAACTGACTCAACAGTTTTAAATCAAATTGTTGCGCAAACAAGGTGTGATACGGCGTACCGCAAGGTTGCATCAAATAAGACAACTTAGCTTCCAAGTCTAAAACCTGATAAGCATCCCAACTTAAATCACAAATCTGTTTCGGCATAAGCTCCCCTTCTTCTTAAATCGCGGAAATGTCCGCCAGCGCAGAAACATAGAGTGCCTTGATGGTGTGCATACGGTTCTCGGCTTCATCGAAAACTTTTGAGAATGGCGCCTCAAATACATCGTCCGTTACTTCAAGCGCACCGGACTCGGACGTCATCGCTGTCTCATGGTCATGGAATGCCGGCAAGCAATGCAGAAATATCAACTCGCCTCCAGCGTTTCCTGTTGCTTGTACCAGTTCTTTGTTGACCTGATAGGGCCGTAGCAACTTCAAGCGCTGCTCCTTCTGCGCCTCCTCACCCATCGAAACCCACACATCTGTGTAGAGCACATTCACACCCGAAACACCCGTCTTTGGATCATGCACAATCTCAATCGTCACGCCATTGCGGGCTGCGACGTCCCGGGCCTCTTTAACCAGCACGGGGTCTGGGGACAACTCCTTGGGTGTGCAATTTACAAAATGCACACCCGCTTTAACGCATCCCAGCATCAGTGAGTTCGCAACATTGTTGCGGCCATCGCCCACATAAGCAACCTTCAGACCTTTTAAGCGTCCAAAACTTTCTTGGATAGTCATCAAGTCCGCAAGAATCTGTGTCGGATGGAAAAGATCTGTCAGTCCATTCCAAACCGGCACCCCTGAATAGGTTGCAAGCGTCGCGGCCGTCTTCTGTTCAAACCCTCGAAACAGTATGCCGTCAAAGATTCGCCCTAACACGCGCGCCGTGTCCTTGACCGATTCTTTCGCGCCCAAATGAATGTCATTTTTCGTGAGATATTCCGCAGATCCCCCTTCATCGCGAATGGCTATTAACGCGGAATTACGTGTACGCGTCGAACTCTTTTCAAAAATCAGCGCAATATGCCGGCGATGCAGAAGATCGCCTCGAATGCCGGCGCGACGGCGCGCTTTCAGATCAATGGCCAATTGAATCAGGCACATCATCTCTTCATCGGAAACATCAGCCAGCCTCAGCAACGACCGACCATACAACTCTGGCATCCACTTGAGCATACGCCCATGTTCCTTTCACGTATCAACATTCAACTTACTGACACTTCCCAACTTACTGACACTTACTGACACTTCCCAACTTACTGACACTTACTGACACTTCCCTCACTCCCATTCGATCGTCGCGGGCGGCTTTGAACTGATGTCATACACCACGCGATTAATTCCGCGCACCTCATTGATGATCCGATTTGAAATTCGGGCGAGGGTGTCATACGGTACACGCGACCAATCCGCTGTCATTGCGTCAACACTTTCGACAACGCGTAATGCGCACACATTTTCATACGTCCGCTGATCGCCCATCACGCCTACTGTTTTAACGGGCAACAGGACCGCGAACGACTGCCACAGCTGCTTATAATTTGGCAACTTGCGCATCTCTTCCTGCACACGTAAATCTGCTTGCTGCAAAAGGCGGACGCCTTCCGCATTCACTTCGCCTAAAATACGCACGCCCAGCCCAGGTCCTGGAAAGGGCTGACGGTCAAGCAACTCTTGATCCATACCCATCACACGACCGACTGCACGAACTTCATCCTTAAACAACTCGCGCAGGGGCTCAACCAAAGAAAACTGCAAATCAGCAGGCAAACCACCCACATTGTGATGACTCTTGATTGTGTGGCTGGGACCTTTGGTCGGACTCACACTCTCAATGATGTCAGGATAAATTGTACCCTGACCCAAAAACTTACAATCCTTGAAACGGCGGGCTTCCTCGGCAAAGACTTCAATGAATACGCGACCAATAATTTTGCGCTTCTGCTCAGGCTCCGTCACGCCCTTGAGTGCAGCGTAAAAGCGATCAGCAGCCCGTGAGACATGAACATCCATGCCGGCCTTGGCACGGAACATCTCTTCAACCTGCGTATCTTCACCCGCGCGCAAAAGACCATTGTCAACAAAGATACAGTGCAATTTGTTACCGATGGCTCGATGCAGCAACACCGCGACAACTGATGAATCCACGCCACCGCTTAAGCCGAGGACAACGTGCTCGTCCCCGATTTGCGCCTTCAGCTTCTCAATGGTCTCATCGACCCATGAAGAGAGCTTCCAATCGCCCGTGCATCCGCAGATTGAGAACAGAAAGTTCTTGATAATTTTGTCACCATGTTGCGTATGCACCACTTCCGGATGGAACTGCAACGCATAGAATTTCTTTTCTTCATGCTGCATGGCGACATGCGGACACGAAAGGGAGCGAGCCGAAACCTTGAATCCAGGCGGTAATGTTACAACCTGATCACCGTGACTCATCCACACGTTAAAATCGCCGGGGATGCCAGCAAACAGCTTACTGCCAACCGCGCCCTCAATGCTCGTATGTCCATATTCGCGATGCTCCCCGGGTTTGACGGTGCCTCCCATCATTTTTGCCATAAGCTGCATGCCATAGCAAATGCCCAGCACAGGAATACCCAAGTCAAACAAGGCTGGATCGCACAAAGGCGCGCCCTCTTCAAAGACACTGTTCGGACCGCCCGAAAGAATAATCCCAGAGGGCTGGCGTTCGCGCAGCATCGCCGCCGGCGTATCAAAGCGAAGAATTTCTGAATACACATGCTGTTCACGGACACGTCTGGCTATCAGTTGCGTATATTGAGAACCAAAATCAAGAATGGCAATCCATTTATGCTGCATATCAAAAAAGTCCTAAAAATTGAGAGTTTTAAATTATTTATATTATATTCGTTTTATTTAGACATTCCAAGCTTGAAATTAGGACACAAAGTTTTCTATAGTATCTCCTTTCTAAACCTATTTTAGCAACGACAAGGAAAACACCATGACCAAACAAGTAAAGAAAGTTGGCATTCTAACCGCAGGCGGCTTGGCCCCTTGCTTAAGTTCAGCAATCGGCTATCTCATTGCTGAGTATTCCCGCGTTGCACCCGATGTGGAAATCATCGGCTACGTCAATGGCTATATGGGGCTCCTCAAGGGACAGAGCATCAAAGTCACCCCTGAAGTCCGCAAGCATGCGCTTTCACTTACCGAGCACGGCGGAAGCCCGATCGGGAACAGCCGTGTCAAGCTCACGAATGTCAAGGACTGCGTCAAACGCGGTCTTGTCAAGGAAGGCGACAATCCGCAAAAGGTGGCAGCCGATCAACTCGTGAAAGATGGTGTTGATGTATTGCACACGATCGGAGGCGACGATACCAACACTGCTGCCGCAGACCTCGCAGCCTACCTTGCGAAGAATAACTATGGTCTGACCGTGGTCGGTCTGCCCAAGACCATTGACAATGACGTGTATCCCATTCGTCAGAGTCTCGGCGCATGGACCGCTGCCGAAGAGGGTGCCGCGTATTTTACAAATGTCGTCAAAGAAAATACCGCAAATCCGCGCATGCTGATCATCCATGAAGTCATGGGACGTAACTGTGGCTGGCTCACAGCTGCAACGGCAGTCGCTTATCGCAAGCGGTTGGATACGTTGCACTACCTGCCGACATTCGGCCTGACGCGTGAGCGTGAAGACATCCATGCCGTCTACGTACCCGAAATGGCCTTTGATGCCCAGGCCGAAGCAGAGCGCCTGCGCAAGATCATGGATACGTGTGACTGCGTCAATATCTTTATTTCAGAGGGAGCCTGTGTTGACACGATCATCAAAGAACTAGAAGCCCAAGGCGAAGCGGTCCCTCGTGATGCCTTCGGTCATCCGCGCCTGGACAAGGTCAACGTCGGCGGATGGTTTGCTAAGCAGTTCGGTGAAATGCTGAGCGCAGAGAAGACCATGGTCCAGAAGAGCGGTTACTATAGCCGCGCCGCAGCGCCGATCCAAGCAGACAAGGATCTCATCAACCGTTGCGCCATCAAGGCCGTGGAATGCGCATTAGCCGGCATTGGCGGCGTTATTGGCGAGGATGAAAACCAGAATAACGAACTACGTGCCTGCGAATTTGCGCGCATTAAAGGGGGCAAACCCTTCGATATTGACACCCCTTGGTTCACGGACTTGCTGAAGGCGATTGGTCAGCCCAAAGGCGCAAAAGTTCTCGTCGCCCACTAGCCCGAGTTTCCTAGTTATTTAACAGAGCAGTTGTAACATGGTAATCAGTAA
>JBAXOG010000165.1:0-10911 GCA_037133395.1 bacterium
CGTACCGGAGATCGGGCTCACCATCACCGTTGCGACAGTCGGCAAGGTGAGTGCGACCTTCACATTGATCAGGTCCTGCGCCGTATCGCTGTAGTTCCAGACATAGGTCGAATTCTCTGCCATGACCAGGTTGGTCACTGTCAGTGTCCCGATAGAGTTCGTAGCAGCGGCCGTGATGATTCCCTGCGCCAAGTTCGTCACCACGCCCGCCACCACACCTATCCCACCCAAGGTGCTTCCAGACACCACGGTCACGGCACCGGTGATTGAGCCATTCACCAACAGGACACCATTGCTGACCGTCGTGCCGCCGGGGTAGGTATTGGTGCCGGTGAGGGCCAAGGTACCGTCGCCGACCTTGACCAGGCCGCCGCCAGCAGTGCCGGTGAGCGCTCCGCTCAGGATCGCGTCCACAGCGGCGGCGCCATCGTCGACCTGGATCATGCGCAGTACGCCGCCCAGCGCAAGGGGATTCTGGAAATCCACCGTGTGGGTGGAGGAACTCGCGCCGAAGATCAGGCGATAGCCAGTTTTCACGAAATCGGTGGCGTTCCATGTCAGCGTAGCGCCAGCACCGCCAAGGTTAACCGTGCGATCAGCGCTATAGGCCGCGAATCCGCCGCTGGCGGTGGTGTTGAAATGCACATTCGTCGTGCCAGCTCCGATACTGCGGCTGAAGTCACCCACGCCCAACCCCAGCACCCCGCCGGGACTAGCAAATGTCACGACATTGCTCCCGCCAGAGAGACCGATACCGCCGGGCACGGCATAGTCATTTTCGAGGCGCAGCACGCCTCCGTTGATGGTGGTCGTCCCCGTATAGCTGTTGGTGCCGCTGAGCGTCCAGGTGCCAGAGTCTTGCTTGGTCAATTGGAGATGGTTGGTGACATTATCCGCCATTTCCCCCAGGATCTTATTGCCGGTGCTGCTGCCGCCCAGAATCAGGTCTTGGTAAGATGAGGTACCCGTGGCCCGAATTACCGGCGTTACCGTGTTTAAGACCACGTCCACATTGGTCGGCGTCAATGTCATATGACCGGCAGAGTTATAAGTCCCATAGCTCGTGAGGCCGGTCACCGTCAACTTGGGCGTACCGCTGGTGACATTGGGGCCCGCGTTGATAATGTATTCCTCACGATAATTCGAAGTCCAACTCGAAAAGGTGCCGTTCACCGCCGCCCCGGGAGTGGCGCGATCCAGCGTGATCGTTGAGGTGCCCCCAACGGAATAGCCGGCGCCCGAGTATGAGACGGGGAAAGGATTAACCGGCGTGTCCGAGGCAAAGACTAGTGTGGAAATATAACCGTTTCCCATAGCAGAGACGAAGGTTGAGGCACCCCCAGCATTGGCGTTGGCTAGCCGCACGGTGACATGGTCGCCCACGGTGGTGTTTCCACTATAGCTGTTGCTGCCGCCCAGGGTGAGCGTGGCCCCCGAACCGTAGATAGGCAAACTTCCGACGCCACTGAGGTTGCCGTTCAAGGCGAGGTCGCCGCCGCCGGCGGTTAAACTAATAGTCCGCTGCACGTTCATGACCGCGTTCAGATTGATGGTCTGGAGATTGGCGCTGTTGTTGGTGATGTTGCCAGAGAGAGTGATTGAGTTGCCGTTGATGGTGTACGCGGGGGCGTTAGCGGTGAAGGCCATCCCCAAGATTTGCGTTGCCGCCGCGAGGTTGTTGCTCAGCGTCGTGCCCGAGCTGCCTGCGCTGTCGAAGAACACGGCCTTTGTTGATGTCGGTATCCCATTAGTCCAGTTGGCGGCAGTATTCCAGTTGGCGTCGGTATTGCCCAACCATAGGGTTGGTACCGCTTCCGCACGTAAGGCGACCACACATGCCATCACAATCATCCAATTTGAACGTCTCATATCAAA
Source organism: bacterium (assembly GCA_037133395.1). Lineage (GTDB taxonomy): Bacteria > Verrucomicrobiota > Kiritimatiellia > RFP12 > UBA1067 > CAIZQW01. The sequence continues at coordinate 1,876 of JBAXOG010000165.1, forward strand.
CCTCCGACTTTGTATTCTTACAAACCTCTTGAAACACAATAGCATCTCTTTATTATTTTAACTCTACCATAGTCTTTGCGACCTGTCTTGTAGTAAAAATTACTACACGGAAGGGGAAGGTCAGTAAGTTGGGAAGTGTCAGTAAGCGTCAGCAAGTTTGGACATTTTTTTTCCCGCCGTCCTCCAGGACAAGAATGATTCCGCCATCGGGAGCCAACGGAATGGCATCGCCCACGTTGAAACTAGCTTCACTCTGGAACGCGGGAATTGCGGGCGCATCCTGGGCCGGTGGAGACAGCCGTGGCCTTAAGCGGGCTGATTTGCTTGTTGAGCGCGTCGGCCCAGCCTTGTGCGTGGGCGGCGAGTCCCTGAGCATTGAAATGGACACTGTCCCCAAGAAAACCACGAGTATGAAAACTGTCGGTCTCCGGGCCATGAAAAACACCCGCGACTTTTGCCAGCACCAACTTCTGCCCTTCGATCACTGCCTGTTGCCGCTCCGGTGTGGCTACCGGCGAGGGATGGAATGACGCAAGCGCCACCCCCCAAGGTACCTGCCAGCCGGCATCCTGACGGGATTGCTCAATAACCTGGGTCAGCTTTTTGGCATACCCCTCTGCTGGGGTTCCTGCAATAGAATCGGACTCCCCTTGGTGCCACAGCACCGCACGACACCCCTGTTTGCCGACCCTTTGTAACGCCATTTTCAAGCGGGGATAGCATCCTGTCGGCGTGGCCCACTGGCCAACAGCCGTCGAGCCGACGCCCACGCAGATGAAGCCAACCGGGCACTTGAATTTCTGCACCAACAGGTCACCCAGGAGCGGCCAAGGCGAGCCACCGCGACCGCTTGCGGCGGGTTGCGGATCAGCGCAGTGCTGCCAGAGGCCTGTCTTGTAGTCACAGGTTGAAACACGATCTTCCTTCGCGACCTGCGTTGGACGACCATGATTGGCGGAATTGGATTGTCCTGCCGTCACAAACACCTCGCCGATGCCCACGTGCTCCACCTTCGCGGTCTCCGTCATCACGCCATTGTTCATGGCGCGAAATTCCAATTGATACCAGCCGGACGCAAGTTCCAGTTCAGCGGCGAAGGAGCCCTTTTCTGGCGCGGCGGTCAACGCAAACCAGTCCTTGACCACGGCCTTCGTCGCCTTGTCCAGCACGCGCAGATCAACCGTGCCGACAGAAACTTTGCACCGAATAGGCAAGCGGCCCTTGGCGTGGTCGTTGCGTTGAAACACGGCGCGGTCCGCAGGGCTTTCAATCCTTATCTCCTGTTGCGATGGCACCTCCGCACAAAGCGCAGCTCCCGCCACCGCCACACTCAACCCCACGCATACCATCATATTCAAGAATCTCATAATCCTCTCTCCTTTTCCCTTGTTATAATAATTTTACCGCAAAAACCGCTATAAGAAGGGTGGCTATCCAGTCTGCCTCACGCTGGATACAGCACGGCAGAACGGATAGCCACCCATAGAAGAATTGATTTCATTCTTAGCTTAACACCTGTGCCTATGACCCCTTATTGCCCCTGCAACTTCAAAGCCTCCGATATTTTTGCGACAACCTGCTCGGCCAGTTTAGCGTAACCTTTTTTGGTGTAATGGACATCACCAGGTTTTGTAGACATCTCGGGTGGAAACGCTTTGGCGGTCGAGTAAAGGTCGTCGATGAGAACACCATGCTTCTTCATGACCCTTTCGGCAACGGCGTTGTATTTCACATCATCGCCGACGAAACGACCAGGCTCCCCCTCGGGAACCACCGTCGTGCTCGCCCAGATCAAAACAGCCCCTGTTTTTTTAAGCTGCAGCACAATCGCCTCCAGGTTCTTCTCATAATCCTTCAGTGAGGTGGAGAGCTTGCCGTTCACCTTGTCATTGCGTCGTATTCCTTCTTTCGGCCGGATATCCCGGTAACACAAGTCCCATAAGCCCCAATTGAAGTGGATGGCATCCCAGTGATTGGAACCGAGCCATTTCTTGAGGCCCAGCAACCCCATTCGCGTGTCTCCGCAATTGTCTCTAGCGCGGATGACATTCGCCTTCCCCTTCAGGCCATCGCGAACCTGTTGGGTGTAACCGATGGAGATGGAATCCCCGAGAATCAAGACATTGGGCAGCGATTGATCAATCGCTGCGGAATTCGTCATGCCGCCCTTGTCCTGCTCGGGCGTGTAAAATTTCTGTTCCTTCGCTACCAGCGGCATACAGAGCAGGGAGATGATACAGAGGATATTTTTCATAATAAGGTTTATTGTTTTGTATTCATGATTAATTTGGAACCGTGAGCCCGTTGTCCAGAACCACATCCGCCTGACGGGAGGCAGGAGTAACAATAAGATTTTCAAGTTTTCCGTTTTGCAAAGATCCTTCGACCGTGGTTTGGAAAGGGCAGTGCAATTTAAATTTCACATTCCAGTCTTTGGGCCAGGCGGGAAACAGGTGGATCTTTTTCCCTTCGTTCTGTACGAGCATATATTGCAGCGCTAACTGGAGATTCCCGCCGTGATCGACATCCGGGACCCAGTCATGGTTGGGTTTAAAGAAAGCCGGAAAACGGCTGCCTTCGTTGGGCTGTTCAGTCCCATAGAAGCTGGGCGAAGCCCTGCCTGCAACCATTCTAGCCGCCTCGTCTGATAGACCCAGAAGCGCCGCCTGCACATCGTCCTGATGCCAGCAATACGGCATCATAAAGATTCGATTCGCAAACGTTGCTCGGGCGATTTCCAAGTCAGGCTTGTTGAGCCCAAAAATGCGATACGGGAAAACAGCATATAGCTCCGGATTTTCCACATTGCTGGTACTTTTCCGATAACGTTCCGCAGGAAGAATAACCCGAGCTCCATTGACTTCTCCTAAAGGGATGGCAGGAACTTCCGTCAATAGCCGCTTCCAGCGACTCAACTCCTCCACACTGACGGTTCCCTCTGGCAAAGCCAATAGCCGTGGAAGCGTGTAACGTAAACCCGCGATTTCCGGGAGTGCATTCGTGACGTCTTTTTGATAGGTTTCCAAGGCTTGCGCAGGATACATGGAGAGTTTTCCTGCCGTATCGCGTGTGTAGTGCAGATCAAAGAATCGCATCACCTCCAGCGCATGGGGAATGAGTGTCGCTTTCAAGAACTCCAGATCCCCGCTTTGCTCATAATAGTCGAACATCATCGCGATGCTTTCTAAATTATTGCTAAAATAATAGGTGAGATAGGAGCAGAGCGGAAGCGGGGTTGTACGGCTTTCGAAAGGCATCCATTCATAGTGGCTGCTTGCTTCAGCTCCCCAAAAATAAATCGTCTCTCCGAATAAGGCTCCCGCATGATCGAAATATTTCTTCACGCGCGCTGTGGCGAAAGGCAAGGCCTCGCGATACATGCGGAACCAAGGCTCCATTAAATCCAAATCGCCTGCGGCGAGCATCGGCCAGTAAACCAAGCGCTCATTCTGAAACCAGAATCCCGGTCCTCCCCAGCGACGGTAGTCCGGGTTTTCAGGCGTGCCAACGGAAAAAAGAGAGCCATTGAATTTAATCGGCTGCTCACTGCGCCCCGCACAGGCATTCATGAATCGGCAAAGCTGGTAGGTCTGGGAAATCTTTTCAGGAGTCGCAACGAACTGATCGATTTGAACCGGGCTCGATTTCACTAATTTCCCGTTGAGATAGATCGTTTTGTCTCCATCTTTCGCATCATACGTGACGACGATATGGCTCCATTGAGAGGCAGGGAGTTTGGCACCATACGAAACACCTTTACCGCGCCCGGTCCACCTCACGCCATTACCGGATATGACTTGAAGTTCAAAGCCTGTATCTGAGCGTTCCTGGCTCTTTTTAATAAGCCACGTCGGTTTCGGGGCTTTGTTCATGGCGGGTTCTTCATCTGGTTTCACCCACGTTGAAATGCTCAGTGAACGCAACCCATTGAGTCGAGGTGAATAATCAGCGATCAGACGTTTATTTTCTCCGAGCTGAACCGCTTTCCCGATCGCCTCCGATGGCCCATCAACAACTTTACCCGTTTTGCTTGGCTTGAAATTCAAAGATCCGTCACAGCTTGGGAAAAGTAAGTTTTCTTCTGTTTTGAAATCCCAACTCACGACATGGCCTGGAATAGCGGAAGGATTTTTCTTCTCCTCGCATAATCCCGCAACCTCCTCCATTTTTAACACACGATCATAAATAGCAACGCCGGCAACTTGACCACGAAAACTGTCTCTCGTTTTGTCATCCCCAATCTTAAGCGGCAAGACATTCGCTGTCAGTGGATACTCAACCGGTATCCCGGCTGGCTGGGTGATCTGGATCCGACTGCGCTCCCAAAAAGCACTCCACCATTTTTCATGGTCCTCACGCGCCTTTTCGTTCAGAACCGCATTCACGTGAGCGATCTGTTGACTCAAGCGTGTATTCCACTGATCAAGGGTGGCAGGGTGCATTGTTAATGGATAAATACTGATTTGGTAGTGCGATTGAGGGGTCTTTGATTGAAGTGTTTTGGAGTCGATCGAAGTCCACCCGTCAGCTTGGAGGGATGCGCCAAAGATGCGATCCTTTAATGGATGCTGACTTTTCGCCATAAAATCCCCCATCCCCTGAAGTTTCATATTCACCTCATACGGATCAGGATCTTGCAGTGTATTATTGTGAAGCCACGTTATTTGACCCGTCTTCCCCGGCAATATTGTATCCGGGGTGATAATAGTCGGATAGGGATCCACGTCGAGACGGTTCTTGAAAAGGTCGCTCGTTTCGGTGCCGTAGGTTAATCTCTTTTTGGTTGTCGGATTTTCTCTGACCTCACCCAGAGCCCTCTTCTCATTGCGCCACGTTTCCAAACTGACGGTCGACAAAAGCGGCTTTTGACTATCCACTTGCATGCGAATCACGGGCTGATTGGCATCAACCCAAACCAGAATCTTCACCGCGTTCTCGCCCGAACCCCTCGTGATGAGCACATCGCCTGTCGCCAATCTCAACTCCTGACGAAAGGGCGTTCCCTTGTCAAAAGGATGATCCTGAAGTTTCAAGCGGACGCGACCGAGCTTGCAATTGATACTGTTTTGATCCCAGGCATCCCCTTTGCCGATTAACATCAATACATCACCGCTCCCCTGCTCCACCCAAAGATTAAGCGCGGTATCCCCGTTGCCGAGCGGCATGGAGCCATTCGCATTTGTACTGGCCGTCTCCCAGATGACATTGTAAGGGATCGTCCAGTGATTCTGCGAACCCGGGACTTCCGCGCGAAGTTTGGCCGGCTCAGCGGCGAATGAATGCCCGCACGCCAAAGCTGCAAGGGCAATGAACGACGATGTTTTTTTCATAGGTTTTTATTTTTTGACGGGTAACACAAGCGGGAGTTTCAACCACGCCAAACCGACGTCGCGCTTCATGTGCCACATATCCTTGGGATCAGATTGGCCATCGTAATAGATTGCAAGCCGTTCGCCGACCTTGATCACGGAAGGCAAACCGATTAGGCTCTTGGACCATTTGCAATTGTTCGTGTCGAGCACCACCGCCTTGTCGTCGGCATTCCAATGGTCCAGATCTTTGGTCCAATACACCCAGATGGCATCCGTGCCGACATTGATATGATTGGTGAACAGCCACCAGGTCTTGTCGGACGGCTGGTAATAAATCGTCGTGTTCTCAATCCGGTTTACGGCTGTCAGGATGGAGTCCTTGTCCAGTTGCCAAACTGCATCCAGGTCACGCGTCCGGGCAACGTTGATGTTGCCACAGCCGCTGACGAACATCCGGTATTCATCACCCGTGCGAATAATCTGTCCAGGAGAGGCATTGCCCGCACTGGGCGGCACCACCACGAGATTTTTCTTAATCCAGGGTCCATACGGCGAAGGGGCCTCGGCTTTCATCGTGAGGTAAGGTCCAATCGGCACGCGATCAGGCGGCGTGGACACGTTGGTGGAACCCAGGTAAAACATGTGCCACTTGCGGCCGTCGAAATAGGTAGAGCCATAAGATGCGGTGGCGGAATCAGCAGATCCTGGTTTTCCCAAGTCCAGCACCGCGCCGTGTTTCTCCCAGTCGACTAAATTCGTACTCGTAGCCAAGCAGACGAGCCAGCCTTTGGGGCCAGCACCATCGTAGTGCATGAAATATTTTCCTTCGTACTCCCAAACCCAAACATCGCGCGCACCAAGTTCGTCGCAACGGTCCGGCCCGTTGCCGTAACGCATCACCACGCCGGCATCCTCCGCATCCAGCCGATATTTCGGCTGGCCCCAACCCGCTGGATAGACGGTGATGTTCGTGGATTCGATCACCTGAGAGCCCGCAGGTAGCGGCGCGGCATGCACATCCAGCTTTCCGGCAATGAACGCCAGGAGAAGGCACAGTAGCAGTTGGGTTGCTTTCATTCTTCCTTATTCCTTTGCTTCGAGTTGACTGTTCAGGATAGTGGTTCCGTGTTCCTTTGTTTTCAGTTGGATCACTTTGTCGCCGTAGCGCACGGGAATGGTGCCGCCAAGATTTGAGGTGATGCGTGCTTCTATGAGTTTGCCGTCTTTCCAGTCCATGTCGACCACAAAGCCGCCGCGGGCGCAGAGGCCTTTGACGTTCCCAGTGGGCCAGGCTTTCGGGAGTGCCGGCAGGAGCTGTATTTCGCCCACGTGTGACTGGAGCAGCATCTCACAGACCCCTGCCGCATAACCGAAATTACCGTCGATCTGGAATGGTGGACAGGTGTCCAGCAGGTTCGGCAGAATCATATCTTTCATCATGGAATTAAGAATGCTGTATGATCTGTCACCATCGAGGAGCCGGGCCCAGAGGCTGATTTTCCAAGCGCGGCTCCAGCCATTGGCTTTGTCACCACGGGCATTCAGTGACACCTTTGCGGCATCTGCCAGCTTGGGTGTGATGAGCGGAGAGATCTGGCGGCCCGGATGAACAGCAATCAGGTGCGAGAGATGCCGGTGTTGGTCTTTGGGATCATCACGATCCTGCGCCCATTCCTGAAGTTGGCCCCATTTGCCAATTTGCGGTCCGAGCAACCGCTTGCGCATGGCCTCAACCTTGGCGCGGAAACTCTCGTCAACACCCAGCGCTTGCGAGGATTCAATGAAATTCGTGAAGAGGTCATAGACCAGTTGCTGTTCGTACGAGTTGCCTTCGGCCTTGGGTCCATGCTCGGGTGACACGCTTGCCGGGCTGACGAGGGTTCCGTTGGGACCCTCTTTCAGAAAATCTTCCCAAAATTCGCAGAGTTCCTTCATGATGGGATACGCCCGTGTTTTGAGGTACTCCGGGTCGCGGGTGAAGGCGTAATGATCCCAGATATTCTGCGCGAGCCAGGCGGCATCGCCCGGCACCCACAGGTACGTGGCGCCGCCAAAAATACCGTTCTCAGACCGCATCATAAACCCGCGCGTGCCATACTCCTTCTTCGTGGCTTCTCGGCGGATCGGAATGACCGAGTACAGCCACTCGGCGAACGGCTGAAAACACTCGTTGAGATTGGCCGCGTCCACAAACCAGTAGTTCATCTGCAGGTTGACATCGCTGTGGTAATCGCAGCGCCAGGGCGGCCGATTGGAATTGTTCCATTTGCCCTGGAGATTCGCGGGTAAGCTGCCCGGACGGGAGGTCGAAATCATGAGGTAGCGCGCATACTGGAAAAGCAAGGCCTCCAAACCGTAGTCCACGGCCCCGGGCTTGCGTAGATTGTCCAGCCGGATGTCGGTCGGAAGCGATGAATCGCCGCTGCCGATGTCGAGTGTCACGCGCTTAAACAACGACTGATAATCTCGGATATGTTCGGCGAGCAGATCATCCCATGACCGTTTAAGGGCGGCATCAACCCGCGCGGCGACTTTTGCGTGCGGCGTTTCACCTTTCCATCCCTTGCGGCTATCTTGCAAATAATCCGTTCCCGCGCTGAGAATCAGCGTAATGGAATCAGCATTTTTAAAGACAATATTTCCCGCTTCGGCCGCAACAGTCCCTCCGTCATTGAGCACAGCCAACTCGGCTTCGTAGTTCAGGACAATCTTATAGGGTTCCGGCGTTTTCTTATACTGGTAACCCAGCAGTGAACCTGAACAGACGATGCGATTGCTGGATGAGGTCACTGTTCCCTTGTGCGCATCCTGAATCTCTACCATCCCGCTGAGCGAACCTGGCTTGTCAGCGGTGAAACGAAACACCATGACTTTGGCTGGATAACTCGCGAATGCTTCGCGGCGGTATTTGACGCCATCTTTTTCGTACGTCACTGTATGCAGCGCCCGTTCGATATCGAGCTCGCGGCGGTAAACAGGCGTCGGGGGTGGCTGGACCGGATTTTTGGGAAGCGAAATATTTCCCAGGGCGATTTCGCCAATTGAAAAATACCCATCCCCTTGATTTTCCAGGAATTCAAAGCGGTAATAGGGATAGCAGGTTTTATTTTCAAACTGAAAGGACTGCGCCAATTTTCTGGACTTCCATTCAACGACATCCTTGCGCTCATCGAGCAACTCCCAGTTTCGCTTGTCTTTCGATCCGAGAAAACGCCACGCCTTAGGGTCACGTTTAGGTACATCTCTGGAGGATGTCAGGGTGTAGGTAGTTAGAGGCGTCTTTTGCAGTTCATCTGGAACTTTAGCCTGCCAGATGATCGGGAAGACCCCGCCATGGCCAAAACACCACTTCGTATCGGGATCATTGTCGGTAGTTTGCTGGATGCCTTGATTGACGGGATACTTATGATCACTCTTACAACTGACAAAATCCTCACGCACGTCTCCGACATGGACAAAGATATCGCCAAATGCCTGATAGGCACCTGTGTCATCTTGGTCGCCGATCCAAAGGCTTTCTTCGTTGAACTGGATTTGGTCGCGCTCAACGCTGCCAAAGAGCATGGCGCCCATGTGGGCATTGCCAATCGGTAGCGCATCCCGTTGCCAGTTTGTGGCTGGTTTGTCGTACCAGAGCAACTGGCTGGCCGGGTTGCCAGCAGGGCTCCCTGCTGCGGCGGCCAACAGCGGCAGGGTCATGGTCATTGTGAGTAATAATTGCTTC
>JBAXOG010000166.1:0-10834 GCA_037133395.1 bacterium
ATCAACAGGCCAAGCCGTTCCGTGGGAACGTCACCTTCCGCGTGGCGGGAAAACAACCTGAGATCTGGGATGCCGTCACTGGCACGCGGCGTGACGTTCCTGCGTTCACGCAATCCGCAGGCCGCACGACTGTGCCGCTGGAATTCCCGGAATACGGTTCGTTGTTTGTGCTCTTCCGTAAGACGGTAACCGGCGACGGTAAGGGAGAGAACTTCCCACCGCTGGAAACGCTGCAGGAACTCGCCGGTTCGTGGGAAGTGGCGTATCGGGACGCGCATGTGACGATGGAGAAATTGGCGGACTGGACAACGCTTCCTGGTATGCGTTTCTTGAGTGGTACGGCCACCTACCGGCTGAAGTTTCCTGCGCTGCGCAAGGCGTTTGACGGTCCTGTGTATCTCGACCTGGGCGGGCTTTCGATGTTGGCCGAAGTAAGCCTGAATGGCAAGAACCTCGGCGTTGTCTGGTGTCCGCCGTGGCGTGTTGAAATCCCCCAGGCGCTTCAAGCGACAAACCTCTTGGAAATCGCGGTGGTGAACGGCTGGTGGAACCAACTAGCGGGCGACCCCGAACACCGGCAGACTCAGACCAACATCCGACTCAAACCCGGTACCAAGCCGGTGCCGTCGGGACTTTTCGGACCGGTCGTACTGCGTTGTTTACAAACGCCATCCCGTCCCAATATCCTCTTCCTTTTCGGAGACGACTGGGCGTGGCCGCACGCGTCGTGTCTCGGCGCACCGGGTATCCGGACACCGACCTTCGACCGTCTCGCGAAGGAGGGCGTACTATTCCGCAACGCGCACGTCGTCGCGCCGTCCTGTTCGCCGTCCCGCGCCGGGGTTTTGACTGGGCAGTGGCCGTGGCGGCTTGAAGAGGGCGCGAACCTGCACGGATTCATCCCCGCCAAGTTCGACGTTTATCCCGATCTGTTACAACGCGCCGGGTACTTCATCGGGGTGACCGGCAAGGGATACGGCCCCGGCAGCAATCCGGGGCGAAAGCATAACGCCGCCGGACCCGCGTTCAAAACATTTACCGCGTTCCTGGCGGCGCGTCCCAAGGACCGGCCGTTCTGCTTCTGGTTTGGAAGTCATGAACCACACCGGCCCTACAAAGCAGGCAGCGGCCAACGCGCTGGCATAGATCCCAGCAAGGTGTTCGTGCCGCCCTACCTTCCGGACAGTGCTGTCACGCGCGGTGACATCTGCGATTACTATGCTGAAGCGCAGCAGTTCGATCAGCAGTGCGCCGTGCTTCTCGCTGAGTTGGAGAAGACCGGTGAACTCGACAACACGCTCATCGTCATGAGTGGCGACAACGGTTGGCCCTTCCCGCGTTCGAAGGCCACCTGCTACGACAGCGGCACGCATCAGCCACTCGTAATCCGCTGGGGCGCGCGCGTCAAAGGCGGCCGGAGCGTGGAGGATGTCGTGAGCCTCAGTGATCTGGCACCGACCTTTCTGGAGGCGGCTGGCCTGAAAGCGCCGACTGCGATGACTGCGCGGAGCCTGATGCCGGTCTTGCTCTCCGATAAATCCGGGCAGGTTGACCCGGCGCGTGACCACACCCTGACCGGCATGGAACGCCATGCTCGCAATAGTCGGTCCGATGGTGCGCAGATGAATGTCGGCTATCCGATGCGCACACTCATCACCAAGGACTTTCACTACATCCGCAACTTCAAGCCTGAACGCTGGCCCGCCGGCGATCCGGGAGGCCTGCCGAGCTTCGAGAAGATCGCCTCCGACACCTATGCCGCCTTTCCGGATTGCGACGCGGGTCCGACCAAGGCCTTTCTGCTCACGCATCGGGATGAGGCCGCGTTCATGCCGTTGGCCGAGCGCTCCTTCGGCAAGCGTCCGGCGCGGGAGCTCTACGACCTTCGCAACGATCCCTACGAACTCAAGAACGTCGCCGAAGACCCTGCGTATTCCGACACGGTCAAGGCGCTCGACGCCCGGCTCATGACCGAACTCAAGGCCAGCGGTGATCCGCGCGCCACCAACGACGGCTGCGAATTCGACCATTCCCCCGGACAAGCAGGAGCGAAGTAAAAGCCATTGAAGAGAAGTTGAAAGAAATCGAAAATGAAATTTAAAACAGTTACCGGAGGTTTACACATGACACAACTTACATCTGCCATTCTCGTCGCGCCGCTACTAGTGATGTTTGTGGCGGCAGATTCAAACACTGCGGCGCAACCGCTGGTGCGTCAGATCGATACCGGCTATCTTTTAAATTGTTGCTTCTTGTCGCCCCGCCCTTACTGCTGGCCGAGCAAAGCCACCGTCAAGCTCTCGGGTTGGGAGGTGGACAAGGCTGGCGGAGATTTTGATTTCAAGCCCGGCGGCGTGCTGAGGAAGGATTTCTTCTTCCACAGCGAGTGGTTCAAACTGGTGGACACCAGCACCAACGCCGCCGTCACGCTCAAGCACCAGATCGTCCGGCAAACCGACGGACAAATCACGCTAGAATTCCGCTTCAAATTGCCCCAGCCGCTGAATGGCGCATCCTGGCAGTTGCGGGATTTGGAAAAGCCGGCGGTGAGTCTGGATGTCGAAAACGGGAATCTCTGCTGGGGCAAGAATCGTGTTCTGACACCGATCGAACTCAACCATGATTACGGTGTCAAAGTCGTCGCCGACCTCACGGCGAAAAAGGCTGATGTCTACATCGACGGCGAACTCAAGGGCCAGGGCTGCGTATTCATCCATCCGGTGACCAGCATTGATTATTTTCTGGTTAAGACCGGCGATGCCACCACGGGTGAGATGTTCCTTAATCCGGTCAACATGTACAAAGGCTACCAGCTCAACGAAACGTTCGTGACCAGTCAACCCGGCAAACTGCCCGATGGTTGGAAGGGTCGGAACGCCACAGTCGAGCAGTTTGAGTGCGGGACCAAGCCGGACATCTTCAGCCTCAAAGTCGATGGCGAGGCCAGCCGAACAATCGGTGTCTGGCCTGTAAAGACGGTCTTCGAATGCAGGTTTCTGTTGCCGAGCGGTTCCGACGGTGCGACGATCGATCTAGCCGGCGTGCGATTGGAGACGCTGGCCACCTACCGGTCGAATTTGTGGTACATGGCCAAGGTCATCGCCGAGCCTCAAACCCGCACGGCGGAGGTGTATCTCAACGGCAAATTGCTGGCGCAGAAACTGTGTTTCGAGAAGGCCGAGGAAGCACTGCGTTTTGCCGGAAAACTCTGGGTGGATGATCTGCTGATTTATCCCTGGCGGGATTATCCGTCCGATTATGTGCCGGAGCCCAAACCGGTAAAGTCTTCAGTGATTCTGGGCGTACAAAGCTGCAACCTCTGGAGGGAAGGGACCGCCTATGCCGGGTGGGATTATGTCTATCCCTACCGAGATAAGCGCAAGCCGCTTCTGGGGTGGTACGACGAGGGCAATCCCGAAGAGACCGACTGGGAGATCAAATGGCAGGTCGAGCACGGTATCGGTTTTGAGATGCACTGCTGGTATCGGCCGAACAACGCCATCAACCATCCGATCAAGGACGGGGTGCTGGATCAGGGAATCATCAAAGGGCTATTCAACGCCAAGTACAGCCACCTAAAAAAATTCGCCATCATGTGTACCGACGAAGGCGCTTGCGAATCCAACCCCACGGATTGGAAGGAAAACATCATTCCGTACTGGATTGAATATTTCTTCAAAGATCCACGCTACATGAAGATCGACGGCAAGCCGCTGCTCTCGATCTATCAAGTTGGCAGTTTCATTCGTATGATGGGCGGGGAAAACGGTGCCCGCCAAGCAATCCAGACTTTGCGTGAAGAGGTGGCCAAGGCCGGATTGCCAGGGATCATCGTGCTGATGGAATTGCGTAGCGCTAACCGTGGTACGATGCGCACCATGAAGTCGATAGGGGTCGACTACTGCTACGCATACACATGGGGGACACCGAACGCCACCACACAACGTAAGCAGAACAGTGATCAGCGGGATGCTGGCGTCGCTGAAGGCTTTGGCGTATTGCCAAGCATTTCGATGGGATGGGGACGCCAACCATGGGGAGTGAAAGATGGCGGTTGGCTGAGCGCCAACGATTACAAGACATTGTCAAAGTGGGCAAAGGACGACTTGATTCCCACCTTGCCAGCCGATTCGTTGGGACGGCGGATCGTCATGTTGCCCAACTGGAACGAGTTTGGCGAGGGCCACTTTCTTATGCCTTCAACCCTGGCCGGTTTCGGCTATCTCGATGCTTTACGCGCGGTCTTCGCCGACGGCGGCCCGCACGAGGACACCGCACCCACGGACCAGCAGAAACGGCGATTCACAGTTCTGTTCCCCAAAGAGTAAAGTAAGCCATGGAATGGAGAATCGTATGATGACAAGCACCTACAAAACATTAACTGTCGTCCTCGCCTTGCTCGCCCCCTTGGGCCTGCGAGCCGCCGCAACAAATCCGAACCTCAAAGTAGGCGATCCGGCTCCGGCGCTGCTTGCGGCGTCGGCAGCCACGTCCGAATCCACGCCCAACCAGCCTCGCAAGTACGATATTGCCGCCTATTACTGGCCAGCCTATCAGTTTGGGGACGAGCGTTGGAACCGCTTTTTCAAGGATGGGATCGGCGAATGGGAAATCATTCGTGACTGCAAGCCGGGCGCCCCAGGTCATCTCCAACCCAACGTCCCGCTCTGGGGGTATGAAGACGAAAGCAATCCCAAGGTCATGGAAAAGAAAATCGATGCCGCCGTCAGCCACGGCGTCAACGTGTTCATCTTTGACTGGTACTGGTACGAGAACCAGCCGTTCCTGGAAAACGCCCTCAACAACGGCTTTTTGGGCGCAAAAAACAACCGGCAAATCCAGTTCTATCTCATGTGGGCCAACCACGACGCCACCACGCTCTGGGACAAGGAGAAGTCCAATCAAGGCGCCCGGATCATTTGGCCCGGAGCGGTCGATCGTCCGACTTTCGACACGGTGGTTGACCGCGTGATTGAGCGCTACTTCAAACAGCCCAACTACTACAAAATCGACGGCAAGCCGGTCTTCTCCGTTTATGAACTCAGCACCCTGATCAATGGCTTGGGGGGCATCGGCAAAACCGCTGAGGCTCTGGATTCTTTCCGCGCCAAGGTCAAGGCAGCCGGCTTCCCCGGCCTGCATTTGCAAGCAGTGCTTTGGGGGCGAATTCCAAAAGAACTTTCCAACGTTCCTGGCGACACCCAACCTACCCAGGATAACACCATCAAAAAATTGGGCATCGACAGCTTGACCAACTATCAATGGTGCCATTTCACAAACCCTTCGGGGCAGTACAACGCCTGGGGGGCAAACGCCACGAGACGCTGGGAAAACTGGGCCAAGGAATTTTCCGTGCCCTATTATCCCCACGTGGCGGTCGGTTGGGATACTAATCCGCGCTTCAAGAACTACCGCCAGACCACCATTTACAACCGATCTCCCGAGGCCTTTGCCAACTTCCTCAAGAACGCCCGGGCGCATGTTGATAAACACAACCTGCATCCCGGCTTGATTACCATCAATTCGTGGAATGAATGGAGCGAGGGTAGTTATCTGGAGCCGGACGAGCGTTTTGGAATGAAGTACCTCGAGGCTGTCCGGGATGTTTTTGGAGCTGATGGAAGCGGATCATTCGATCCGGGGCGGGCGGATGCAAGCCGCTCGCATCCAAGAGAGTGATGAACCGTATCCTTTGAGCAAAGCGCAACACGAAAGAAACGAAATGACACGGTATATGACGCGACGCGAAATGCTGGCGGGATTGGCGGGAACCGCTGCACTAGTACTGGGTGGCACTGAATGGATGCTGGCCGCATCCTCTCGCCTATAACTTCAATGGCGTTGCCTTATTGCCTTATTCAATGGTACGTTTTTCAAATACTTTGTCGCGAGCTTTGTCGCGAACTTTGTCGATCACGGTTGTTCAAAACTCTGTGCGCTCTGTGCCTCTGTGAGAAATAAGTTACTCGTTAGTTTATTCCCGGTGTAAGGGTTGTCGGACAACAAGGTGCTAATTGATTTCGACAAAGCTCCCGACAAAGCTCGCGACAAAGTTTATAGCACCCTGGGCGGGGCGTTTATCCATAATTTAGCACTTTAGAATTCTCGAAACTTTAGAACTTCTTCGTGTCACTCTTTTTGCCTACATGACAACTTGTTCAATTTTTGGTTAAATAGTACACAACAACGACAGATTGTCTTGGGATAACGCTGTCGGAAGAGAGAAAATAGCTCACAAACAGGAGTGTGACATGAAGACAAGAATGATCATGAAACTTATGACAGTGGTGCTCGCGGCCTCGGGCCTCACGGCGGGTACGCTGACATGGGACAATGACTCCACGACATCCGGCATCCAGGACGGCGACGGAACCTGGGACACGACCAACACGAACTGGTGGGACGGCGTCAGTAACACGAATTGGGTCAGCAGCAGTTCTGTCGTGATCGGCAGCAGCGGAACGGGCGGGACGATCACCCTCAGCGGCACCCACACGGTCAGCAATATGACCTTCGGCTCTGCCTATACGTTGACCAATGGCACGATCACCCTTGCAGCAGCTAATACCATCGTGACCAATAACGTCGACATCCATATCGCCAGTGTCTTGGCCGGTGCCAGCAAAGGCATTGTCAAGAAGGGCAGCGGGACTCTCTATCTGGAAGGCGCCAACACGTATACCGGCAACACCGTTATTGATCAAGGGACGTTGACGCTCTCGCAAAACTACTCCACGACCCTCGGGTCGCTGAGCTTTGGCGCTGCCGTCGGGAGCGTGAATTATGGAAACCTCGATCTCTCGAGCGCTAACGCCACATTTATCGCGCTGGCAACGTATAACAACAATGCCACCGGAAACACCATCACCATCGGCAACGGTAAGACGCTGACGGTGAACGGCAATGTCACCGTGGGCTACAATAGTGGCAGTGCCTGTACAAATGCCCTTGCTATGACGGGATCCGGGACGCTCTACGTGAATAAATCAGGCGGCTCCTTGTGGGTCGGCAGCAATCCAAGCGCCAACACCGTTGCCCCTGCAATGCTCGACATGAGCACGTTAGCGACGAATAACATCAATCTCGGTTCCACCGGCAACGTGTACGTTCAGCTGAGTGGCGGATCAATGACGAGCGGAGATATAGTTCTCAAGCTGGCGACGAATAGCACCATCACGGCGGGAACGGTTTCAGTCGGGAACTCTGGCCCGGGCGGGAACAGTTACTTGAAGTTGGGCAGTGGAACAAACATCCTCAATGCCAACACGCTTGTCGTGGCCGTATCTGGACGTGGCTATGGATACCTGCAATTCAATTCCGGTAGTGGCACCGTTAAGATCCGGGGCGCAGACGGGACCAGTGGCGCTGCACTCAACATGGTCGTGGGCGCTCCCAGTACAGGATCTACTTTTACTGGCGACTTCGATGTCAGCGGTCATTCGGCCGACCTACTGTTTTCAACAGTGAAGGTGATGGAACTCTCAAATGCGGGGGCGGCCTATACCAGTAACTTTCGTTTTGATACGGGCACATTGACCTCCAGCTTATTCAATATCGGCACCAAGACCGGGGGGGGGGCTTATAACCCGAGCGCTACCGTCAACATTGGCAGCGGCACGGGAAACTATCTTAATACCGCCAATTTGGGTGTGGTCAACGTGTCGTCTAATTCGTCAGGGGCCGGCACCATGAAGGGATTCATCAACATCGCCGGTAATCAGACCACAGTAAGCATGAACGCGTTAACAATCGCTTCCTCCAGCGTCGCGGGTGGCACGGCCACGGGCGCGGTGACGGTGGCTTCAGGCGTAACATTGACGATGAACGGCGACATCCTTCGCGGCAGCACAATTGGCACGTCACAACCCTATTTCGGACTTAGCAACGCGACCTTGCGTGCGGGCGCGAACTTCACGGTGGGCAGCGGCCTCACGACGATGGCGTTGCCGGGCAATCTAACCCTGGACTCCTCCACCAACACCATGACGATTGTCGGCAACATCAGCGGCTCAGGCAATCTGACCAAGACCGGCACCGGCGGCCTGTTAATTTACGGCGCGAAGACCGGCACTGGTGCCCTGACCGTCTCGGCCGGCTACCTGGGTGGCACCAATGTCTGGGCAGGCACGGTGACGAACCTGGCTGTGATCACGGCCGGGGACACCAACACCGTCGGCAGCCTGACGGTGTCCAATCTGGTGCTGGCCGCAGATTCGACCTTTCTTTGGAACTACGATAACACGAACTCTGACGTGATCAACGTGACCGGCACGTTGACGCTGCCCGCTGTCGCCACGGTTCAGGTCAGTCGCGTGTCAGGAAAACTGCCGTCGCTTGCCACCCTGGCAACCTATAACTCCTTAGCTGGGAACAGCAATCTCCAGGGCTGGAAAGTGGTCGGTGACAGTGTACAACCGCGCACGTATGTTCGGATCAACAATAAGCAGGTGCAACTGGTGAGTCCTACAGGTACGCTGATTAGCATCTTATGATCTGAATGAAACAGATCATCCTCATGCTTATGGCCGTCGCATTTGGACGGCCTTTTCTTCAAGCAGAGACGTGTTCCTCGGGGCTGCCTACGCATGGCTTTTTCTTTTGCGCCAATTTTGGTAATACAGATATAGATACGCTTTGTTATGCCCACGGAACACACGGAACAACACAGAAGTTATAATTTGAATTGTAATCCGTGAAGATCCGTGTGTTCCGTGTGAAAATTGCAATCACTTGCCTTTCTCGATTTGATCAGAAAATTCAATCCGATTCTAAAAGAAAAGGCCGTGTTTGCCTTCGTGACAAAAATGAAAAATTATGGTTTAATATAAGTAAATGAAGACAGGTTGTCGTGTGGACAGGCTGTTTTAAAGATAAATGACTCACAAAAAAGGAGTGCGACATGAATACGAAAACGCGCGTTAACCTTGTGGTAGCGTTGCAGGTGCTATTGTTGGGCGCGGCTTGCTCCGCTCAGGGAGGTACCGCAACATGGCTTGGCGGGGATGTCACCTTGCCCACGGATTGGAATACGACAGCCAACTGGAGTTTGAGTACCAAGCCGACTTCAGCAGATAACGTCTTGGTGGGCACAGCCACAAAGGTCAACACCAACATGCTTGATCTTGCTGGACTGTCGTGGTCGCTGAATTCCGCAACTCCGACTGGCGGTAGCGGTAAGGGTGCCATCTGCGCGCTCGAATTTGGGAGTACCGGCGGCATAAACACGTATACTGTTCAGAACGGTACGATCAGCCCGAGTGGTGAAGGCTATGTAAAGGTCGGAACAGGAGTTACCCTCAATCTCAATGCCTCTGGTGGTAGTTACACGAACAAATTTTATTGGTTGCTCAATGGGGCCACGTTGAATATTGGCGCAGGCACTTCTAACGGATGGGGGCGTTTTGTGGTTTACGGAGGTAACGGGGTTGCTGCCATCTTGAATCTGAATGCCGCCAATTATGCGGGTGGTATATGGGTTGTCGGCTCCGGCAACGGCAGTACCTCGTCCGCCACCACTGACAACCAGAACCTGACCGTCAATGTCAACGCCAACCAAGCGCTAACCAATACTATGCAAATCGGGTACACGTCCGGGACGAATGAGACTAAACTTGTCATCCGGAATGGCGCCTTGTTCACGACCACGGGGGTGATCGGTCTGGGCGGTAATAGTGCCAACACGGGCAATGGGCGGCTGGTTATTGGCGACGCGACAACAACCGGTTCATTTTCCTCCTCTTCCCAGTTGACTTACTTCCGGATCGGAACATGCACAGCGACTGGCACGGGAACAGGAATCGTGGATGTGGTAAACGGAACGTTGACTTTAAATGAAGCCGGTGCGATTGGTTTAGCGTATAGCGCAACGAATGGTGCGGTGGGGATCATCAATCTCTACACCAATGGGATCATTGACACCAAGAGTAGTTTTACCCTGAAATCCGGTTCTACAGTTGGTAACGCCATCATTAACTTCAACGGAGGCCTGTTGAAAGTGAATGGCGCTGCCGCCCAACGGACAAACCTGATTGATTCCGCCGTGACGGTCAAGGTACTGGACGGCGGTTTTACCTTTGATATGAACGGCAAGGCAGACACCGTGATTAACGCGGCGTTGCTCAACGGTGGAACCGGCGTGGGCATCGTGACGCTGACCAATAGCACGGGCACGGGGAAGGTGGCGTTTAATGGTGCGAACACTTACAGCGGCGGGACGATTCTGAACAACGGTACCTTGGTGTCAAGCAACGTAACGGCCTTGGGTACCGGATCAGTAACGCTCAGAGCCGGTCTGCTGCAGTTGCAGGACTCGTTGTCCATCGGCGGCAACCTCTCCGGTAACGACGGCGCTTACATTAACTTGAACGCCAAGACACTGACTGTCAATCAGGGAGGCAACACGGCTTTCGCGGGTGCGATCACTAATACAGGAATATTGGTCAAGTCTGGTGTGGGAACGCTGACGTTGATGGGCGCGAATACCTACACCGGTGACACGGTCATCAGTAACGGCACGATTGAAGTGGTTACAGCCGGTAATGCGACACTCAGCGACAATACGGTCGTACGCATCGGAGCCAGCGGAAAGATGAAATTGGGGAGTGGCGTGATTGAGAAAGTGTACGAACTTTATCTGAACGACAAACGCGCGTATGTCGGAACCTGGGGTTCTACGTCGAGCGCCGCTTTCCACCGGAATGACACCTATTTTACCCCCGGCAGTACAGGTATTCTCGAGGTGCGCACGGGGAATCCCAATGGGACATTCATTCAGTTGTTCTAGTACAGTGTCTATCTTAAAAGTTCGCATTTAAAAGGTGCAATATGGAAGAGG
>JBAXOG010000167.1:0-10797 GCA_037133395.1 bacterium
CCAAACCCAACACCTGCTTTCACCTGTTATTACCCACTAAATTGTTCGAAGAGCCTAAATTTCTAGAAATAATCGAATTTAGAGTGACAATGACACAAAGGAGAAACATGAGAACAAAAGCGATTCCACTATCTGTATTCCTGTGCAGCGCGTTGCTGACACTGTTCGTCAGCCGTTCCGCTGGAGCAGCCACCTACTACTGGGACACCGACGGTACGACTCCTGGTTTTGGCACGGCCAGCGGCACGTGGGGCACTGACGCTTATTGGGGTACCGATTCGACCGGAGCGTCCGCCACCGCCAATCCCATCACCACCACCAGCGACAGCATCAATTTTGGCTCCGCCACTGTCGGTCTCGCGGCAGGCAACGTCGCCCAGGCAACGTACTCAACTAAGAACGTCGGTAGTATCACCTTTGCATCGACCTCGGGGGCCATCACGATTGGCACTGGTTCCGCCAATTCGCAAACCATCAACATCGCCAATGGCGGGACCATCCAGGTCGACAATGCCTCTGACGGCATCGGTACCGTCCTCACGGGTGTCGACATCATCAAGGCCGGTACAGGCGTGTTGAATCTTTCAGGCGCGGCCGGCGTGGCCACCTACAGCGGCACGCTGACGATTGCCAACGGCACGCTTCAGAGCGGCAAGAATAATGTCTTGCCGATGGCGAGTATCGTGAATTTTGGTGCGGTGGCGACCAGTGGCATTCTTGATCTGGGCGGATATAACCAGCAACTGGCCGGTTTTGGTTTGGGCTCCGGCCACGCCGCCTGGACCAGCGGCGACCTCATCGGTAACTCCTCGACGACCGCCGATAGTACCTTGACCTTCGCGGGGATATCCACCTTCGGCGGCGTCATCCAGAATGTGCTTGGTTCGGGTACCCGGAAAACCTTGTTGACGGTCAAGAGCGGAGTCCTCACCCTTTCCGGCGCCAACACTTACACGGGTGCAACCGCGATAAACCCTGCAAGTACGCTGAAGGTAGATGTTGGCGCGGGGGGCGCGCTGGGCGCCACGCCGGTGACGATCAACAGCACCGGCACGTTGAACTACGACAATACAACCTCCAGCGGCGCCCAGAACGCGGCCATGAACAGCTCGGTGGCGGTTGCGGGCGAGGGCACGCTGCAGCTCACGCGCACGGCGTTGAAGACGTTCTCGCTGACGCTCGGTTCGCTGGCCGCCCTGCCCGCAGGCGGCGCGCTCACTTTCGTTTATGGCGGAACGCCCGGTACCATCGGCGTGGACAGTAAGATTGCGATCACTGGTCAGGCGGCCGGCTTTATTAACTCGGGCACCTTTTTTAACGGCACCACTTACGCGGCGTACGATGCTGGTGGCTTTGTGCGCGCGTTCAATTACAACACGGATGCTGGAGCGGAAATCATCACATCTTCCCAGGCTGCCTTTACCGCTGGCAAGCAGTACGAACAGATCACCGGCAGCGGCGAGATCACCAGCCAGGGTTCGCAGGCCATCACCACCCTGAATCTCGACAACGCCAACAGCCTGACGCTTGCTGGCGGCGCCACGCTGGGTGTCAACGGCATTTTAAAGACCGGCAACGCCGCGGGGGGCACGATCAGTGGCGGAACGGGACTCCAGCCAGCCAGCAACGCCGGACTGGTCATCCGCACCGACCAGGCCGGGGACACCCTGACCATCAGCACCCCGATTCTGGCCAACGGCGCCAACACCCTGACAAAATCCGGTGTCGGCACGCTGACGCTCTCAGGCTCCAACACCTACACCGGTCAGACCTTTATTAACAATGGCACGTTGAGCATCAGCGCCAACAACAACCTGGGCGCGGTGGCCACCGGTGCGCAACTCAATATGAATGGCGCCACCTTACAGGCCACGGCCAGCTTCGCGCTTGACAATGCCGGCTCCAAAATACGTGCCATCGTCCTGGCCAATGCCAACACCATAGGCGTCACCTCCGCCAACAACCTGACCGTCAGCGGCGTGATCAGCGGTAGCGGCAGCCTTACGAAAGCCGATACCGGCACGCTGACGCTCGGTGGGGTGAACACTTTCACGGGCGGCCTAAATGTTAACGGGGGCATTGTTCAGTTTGCGGGTGCTGGGCAACTCCCCAATGTTTCCGCAGCCACGGGGGGTGGTATTTACATTAATAATGGGGCCACGATAATTGTCACCAACAGTACGGCGCTTGGACAGGGCTACAGCGGCTCCCAGCCTGTGCTCACACTCAGCAATGGAACCCTGCAAACCAGCGGGACCGTTAATCTCAGTCCCGTTTCCGGTTCAATGAATATCATGCTCTCCGGCACGAGCGGCACCTTCAATGTGACCAGCGGCACAACCTCGTACCAGGCAAACAACTCTTATTCCCACAACATTCAGGGAACCGGCTCGCTGACCAAGACAGGGGCGGGAACTTTGGTGTTGCATTCCAACTCCCAGAATAACGGTTGGCTGGGCAGCACCTATATCAACGGAGGGATTTTGCAGCTCGGCGTGCTCGGCGGCAACCAAGGCATACCCAACTCGAGCGCGGTTATCGTGAACGGTGGTACGCTGGATATCACCAGTAACAACACCACGGTCGCCGCAGTCACGCTCGCTGGCGGCGGCAGCATCACCGGTACGTCCGGCATACTCACCGGCTCCTCCTACAACATGCAGGACGGCACCGTGTCGGTCAAGCTCGCGGGCGGCGCCACGGTTACCCTGACCAAGTCCACGGGCGGTACGGTGACGCTCAGCAACACGAACACCTACTCCGGCGCGACAGTCATCAGCGCCGGCACGCTGGCCCTGGGTGCGAACGGTTCGATTAGCAACACCCCTTCGATCAGCATCGCCGCCGGGGCGACCAACGATGTGTCGGCCATAGCCGCATATACCTTGAGCGGCAACACTGCTTTGAGCGCTAGCGGTACGAGCGCGGCGGCTGCCGTCCTCAAGGGGGGAACGACCGTCGATCTCGGAACGCGTCCCGTCAGCTTGGCTTTCACGCCGACCACGTTCACCGGCGACAGCACGCATCCGGCGCTGGTCGTCGCGCAGGGCGGCCTGACGCTGAACGGCCAGGTCACCGTCATCAACAACGGGGCCTCGCCGCTGGGCGCGGGGACGTACACGCTGCTCTCTCAGGCGAGCGGTAGCATCAGCGGTACCCCGACGCTGAATGCCGTGATTGGCGGGCAGGGGATGGATCCCATGGGCACCGCGACCCTTTCGGTGAGCGGAGGGAACCTGAACATGATCGTCAGTGTCCCGGCTTACAGCTTCTCCTGGATCAACAGCGCGTCCGGCGACTGGAGCGGCGCGAACTGGCTCGATAATCTCGGCGCCACCGCAGGGCCGGCCGCAGGGGGTCGAACGAACTACTGGCTCAATTTTAACCAAGCCGACACTTACACCGCCAACAACGACTTCGGTACGTTGCTGCTGAATCGGATCAACTTCGGCGGCGCCAGCGTGACGCTTACGGGCAACAGCCTGACCTTCACCAACGGTGGCGTCGTGGGGCCGATGATCAACCAGAACAGTTCGGTCTCCGTGACGGTTTCGAACAGCCTGGCCTTGAATAACAACCTCACTCTGGGGGGCAGCGGTGGCGGACTGATTACCCTCGCCGGTGTGGTCTCTGGCGCGAGCAGCCTGACCAAGACCAGCCCCGGCATGCTGATGTTGAGCGCCAACAATACCTTCACCGGTCAGACCTATTTAAACAACGGCACGATGGTCATCAGTACCAACAGCGCTCTCGGCGCGATTACCACAGGGGCAACGCTCAACATGAGCAATGCGACCCTGCAGACTACCGCCACGTTGGCCCTTGACAATGCCGGCGCAAACAAGCGCAACGTCGTGCTGGCCGGCACCAATGTGTTTGACACGGGCGCCAACGCCCTGACGATTTCGGGAACGGTCAGCGGCACGGGCGGTGGCCTCACGAAAACAGGTGCTGGAACAATGACGCTTAGCGTCAACGCGACCTATACCGGTCCCACAACGGTGAACCAAGGCACCCTGTCGGTTCAAGGTTTGTCAAGTTCCAGGATGAGCATAGCCAGCGGAGCGACGGTCAGCGCCGGGAATGGTAATCTGCCGGTCTTGGTCGTTTCTGGAACAATGTCCTGCATCTGGCCGAATTCGTTGGCCGGTGGTGCCAGTAGTGTAACGCTTACCAACGGAACTTTGACCGGGCCTGGCGCCTTTGCGAATCCTCCCTTTACAACGAGTTATCTTGGCGCGCCCACGATTACCGCCAACGGTGCGGCGAACATGCTTACCTGCACGAATGGTGGTGTCGGCGGCAACGCGCCCGGCTGTATCAAAATAGATTCGTCTTACCCCCTAACGCTGAACACACCCCTGGCATCAGACGCCCTCTCTGTCCTCGCGCCTATATTGAGTAGTACGACTACAGGAGGCGTGTTGGTCAAGACCGGTCTGGGCACTGTGACCCTTTCGGCCGCGAGCAGCTATGGTGGTGGCACAACGGTCGGAGGCGGGGTGATCGCTGTCGGCAACAACACAGCATTAGGTTCGGGCTTGGTAACGCTCTCGGGCGGCAGCCTGGCGGCCAGCGCGTCGTGTTCGCTCTCGAACGTCATCAACCTCGCCGGGAACGCCACCCTCAATACGGCGGGTTATTATATGACCCTGTCCGGAACGATCACCAACTCTGGCGCGATCACTAAGATTGGCGCGGGTACGCTGAAGCTCTCCGGCGTGAACACCTACACGAACGCCACTACGGTCAGCGAGGGCACACTGGAGGTCGGCAGTGCGAACGCGCTGGGCATCGGTACGCGGCTGATGATCGCCACGAATGCGTTTGTTATGTTGTCAGCCGATACGACGGTCAACGCTCTCTACTTCGGGACTAACGTGCAATTCAGAGGCACGTGGGGTGCCCTTAACAAAACGGGCGTCAGAAATAAAAGTGAGTTGTTCACCGGGGCTGGCGTGCTGACGGTTCTCGCCGGTCCGAAGCCGCCCGACGGCACACTGATCAGGTTTTATTGATACGCGCGTGTTAGCGCGGGATTTTAAAAACGGAAGCCGGGGATTCTGAAAGGAATCTCCGGTTTCTTTTACAGGTCAGCGTGTGCTTTCAAAAATGACAATCCGATTTCTAAATTAACAATAGCGTGATACTTCGTCTTTATGCCATAATTCTAAAACGTGTATTGATCATAGGAGCCGAATCAGCGGCAACAACACGGGGGAGAGACACCATGAGAACAAAAACGATTCCATTATCTGTATTTTTGTGCGGAGCCTTGGCACTTGTCACGTGCGGAAGTGCAGGTGCAACGGATGAGTTGCAGCAGGGGTTCATGCAGCCGCCGGACGCTGCGAAGCCGCACACGTGGTGGCATTGGATGAATGGTAATATCACGAAAGAGGGCATCACTGCGGATCTGGAGGCCATGCAGCGGGTCGGCCTCGGCGGCGCCCAGATCTTCAACGCCGCAGAGGGTATCCCGCACGGCTCTGTCGACTTCAATAGCAAGGCGTGGCGAGAGATGGTGCAGTTCGCCGCCAGCGAGGCGCGCCGGCTCGGACTCGAACTCTGCATCCATAATTGCGCTGGCTGGTCGAGCAGCGGCGGTCCGTGGAACACGCCCGAGCACAGCATGAAGATCGTCGTCACCTGCGAACAGCTGGTCAAAGGTCCGGCGCGGTTCGATGCCGTGCTTCCTCATCCTAAGGTCAAACGGGATTTCTACAGGGACATCGCTCTGCTGGCCTTCCCGACGCCTGTAGGGGAACGGGTGTCGATGACCGCACACTCACCGAGAATCGTTGTCGAAGACCTTGAGAACAAGGTCTTCTTTAAACGTGACGGAAAGATCAAGCCTGCGTCCGGAGACGCAGGGGCAGCCTGCGACCCCGTTCAGACGGATCAGATAATCGACCTGACCGCGAAGATGACACCCGACGGCCGCTTGGCCTGGGGGGTCCCGGACGGCGAGTGGACGATCCTGCGTGTAGGCTACACATCCAACGACCGCAGTAATCATCCTGCGCCAGCAGAGGGCACGGGACTTGAGTGCGACAAACTGAGCAGCGAGGCTGCGCAGGCGCACTGGGATGGAATGATGGGAAAGCTGATTGAAGAACTCGGGCCGCTGGCAGGCAACATCAAGGATGGACTGAACAATGTGCTGATCGACAGTTATGAGGTCGGCCCTCAGAACTGGACCCAGAAGTTCAGGGAGGAGTTTAAGAAGCGCCGAGGCTATGACCTCATTCATTTCCTGCCGGTCTTTACAGGGCGGGTGGTTGATTCCCCAGAGATCACGGATCGGTTCACATGGGATCTGCGGCGCACGATCGCTGATCTGTTCGCGGAGAACTATTCCGGCCAGTTCGCAAAGATGGCGCATCGTGCGGGACTGCTGTACTCGGTGGAGCCTTATGGCAACTGCCCGTCGGACGACCTTCAATACGGCAGTTCTGCCGACATCCCGATGAGCGAGTTCTGGCCCGGCAACGACACTAGCGCCGGCAATGCTAAACTGGCGGCCTCGGTGGCTCATGTGTATGGCCGCAAATTTGTGGGCGCAGAGTCCTTTACTGCGCCGCCGAATATGGGCAAGTGGCTGAAAGATCCCTACTCTCTCAAGATTCAAGGCGACTCTGTGTACTGTGCTGGCGTCAACCGCATTATCTACCATCGTTATGCGCACCAGCCTTGGACGAAGCCAGACCGTTATCCGGGCATGACCATGGGACAGTGGGGCACGCATTTCGAACGCACGGTGACGTGGTGGGAGCAAAGCCGCGCCTGGCTGAAGTATCAGGCGCGCTGCCAGTACCTCTTGCAAGAGGGTACCTTTGTCGCTGATGTGTTGTTCTACTGCGGCGAGGGTGCACCGAACAGCATGCCTGACGTCTGGATGCCCAAGGGGTACGACTACGACGGGTGTAGCGCGGATGCGCTGATGAACCGCATGTCGGTACGGAACGGTCGCATTGTGCTGGCCGATGGCGCAGGGAAAGCCGGGGCGGGGATGAGCTACCGTCTGCTGGTGCTGCCGGATGATAAGACCATGTCGTTGCCCGTCCTGCGTAAGATCAAGAAATGGGTGGATGCGGGCGCGATCGTCGTCGGCCCAAAACCTGTGAAAGCCCCTGGACTCGTGGGCTATCCGCAGTGTGATGCGGATGTGAAGAGGCTGGCGGATGAGGTCTGGCCAAAAATACTTTCCGGCAAAGCACCGGCGGATGTTCTCAAGGCTGCTGGGGTGAAGCCTGATTTTGAATGCACCAACACCCGGGCGCAGCTTGCCTACATTCACCGGGTCAAGGAGGATGCCGATATCTATTTTGTTTCAAACCAGAAGTATGCGTTTGATCAGGCCGAGTGCCTCTTCCGCGTGTCCGGCAAGACCCCCGAGTTCTGGTATCCCGAGACCGGAAAGATCGAGACCGCGCCGGTCTATTCCGAGCAGGACGGACGCACGTCCGTTTTGCTGAGGTTCGAGCCGGCGGAAGCGGTGTTTGTGGTGTTCCGGCGAAAGCCGGCAGCGGATCACGCGGTGTCTGTTCGTTATGCGCCAGCGGTTGAGCAGACTAAACCCAGTTCAGATCTGACCATCCTGAAGGCGGAATATGGCGTCCTTGGCAACTCGCCTGAAGCAGCGGGCAAAGTCGTAGATGTCACCGCGAAGCTTGTGAGCCTGATGAAAGACGGGGCGCTGGAGGTTCAGGTCGACAACGGACTAGCAGGCCGTGATCCTGCGTACCTGACGCCAAAGGAGTTGCGTGTCGAATACCGATACAAGGGTAAAGTAAAGGTAACTAAACTTCCAGAAAATCAGATACTTGTTCTGCCTGACGAGGGTGGGGCGGCGTTTTCGACGTACGAACTTGCAGTCCATCCGGGCGGCGGGCTGGAAGTGTATACTTGGAAGCCAGGCGTGTTCGAGGTTCAGACCGCGTCCGGGAAGGTCCTGAAGGTCGCGGTACACGAGGTTCCGAAACCGCAGGAAATTACCGGTGCCTGGGAGTTGAGCTTCCCTCCGAACTGGGGCGCGCCAGAGAAGCTGGTGCTGGACAAGCTCATCTCCTGGACTGCGCATAACGACAAAGGGGTGAACTATTTCTCGGGGACGGCGACGTACCGGAAGACCTTTGATGTTCAGCAGGTGGCGCGTAACAAGCAAAAAGCAAAAACCTATCTCGATCTGGGAGACCTGAAGAATATAGCGGAAGTGACGTTGAACGGAAAAGAGCTGGGTATTCTCTGGAAACCGCCATTCCGGGTTGAAGTCACGGACACGCTCAGGACCGGCAAGAACGATTTGGTGGTGAAGATTACTAACTTGTGGCCGAACCGACTGATCGGAGACGAGTTTCTGCCTGCAGATCGGGAGTGGAACGGCATGCAGTTGAAGGCGTGGCCCGCGTGGGTGCTTGAAGGCAAGCCGAGTCCGACGGGACGGTTCACCTTCACAACCTGGCATCACTGGACTAAGGAGGACGACCTGTTGCCGTCTGGTTTGTTCGGTCCGGTCATGCTGCGCACGGTTGACTGTTCCGTTGTCAAGTGAGGTGAATGATCAGAATACGGGAAGAGAAGGTTTTTGGTAAATGAACAAAATTAAAATTGCGTTTGTTTTATTGATCATATTTGGTGTGAAAACGTGTTTTTGTGATGCGGCTATATCAGGAGTACCTCAAGCGCGCCTGGTCCGATTGACATCCGGCATCAACGTGGGCTGGCTTAATAGCGAGCGGTTTAAATTGAACAGATCGGCAGCCGAAGGCGATGCGCAACTCATAAAAGCCACTGGCTGTCGCCATGTCAGGCTGTATTTAAACGTGGATGGAATGAGGGACGCTGCGGCAAGAGAAAAGCCGGATGTTCAGAAATTGCCTGAACTTGACGCGGCCATCGAGATCGTCCTGAAGCAGGATATGGCGGTGATTGTTGATCCGTTTCATTATGGCAAAAACGACTTATTGAAATTTCCCGGCCCTGATGATCCGGAGGCTGAGGTGATGGTGAAGTTCTGGACAGCTCTGGCGGCACATCTTGCCACATTTGATCCTGAGCGTGTTTTCTTAGAGGTTGCCAATGAACCCGCCCTGGTCAATCCGCTTGACTGGTATGCCGTCGAGATTCGAATTCTGAAGGCGATGCGGGTGAGTGCGCCGAAGCATACGTTCATTGCCGGTTATAACATGCGGACGGAAACAGACTGGAATGGCATTAAAGCTCTCGTCCGTTTTCCAGAAATTGAGGACAAAAATATTGTTTATAATTTTCATTATTATAATCCGATGACCTTAACTCACCAGGGGGCGCCCTGGGTAGATCTAGTCATTGCCGGATTAAGGGATGTCCCTTATCCGGCTGATCCGGCTGTTCTGAATCCGCTGATTGCCAGGACGGTCGATCCGCAGGCAAAACGCCTATTGGAGGTCTATCGGGATGAAGGGTGGGATCGTAAAAAGATTGATGCTGAACTGACGGTTGTCAGCGAGTGGGCCAAGAAACGCGGCGTATTGGTTACCTGCAATGAATTCGGTGTATTTGGCGGGACAGCGCCTCTCACCACGCGTGTCAACTGGACACGTGATGTGCGCGAAGCGCTTGAAAAACTCGGTATCGGCTGGACTGTCTGGGATGGCTCGTTTGGTTTTCTCTGTCAGCAGAATGGTCGTTCCGTTGTTGATGAACCCATCGCCAAGGCATTGGGGTTGCAAGCACCGAGACCAGTCTCGCTTGCGGGACAATGGCAGTTCAGGCTCGATTCGAAGGCAGAAGGTGTCGCGAGCGAATGGTTCAAGACATCCCTGCCCGAGTCCATCGAGTTGCCAGGCTCAACCGAGCAGCGCGGGTTCGGCGTGAAGGCGACCCAGCCGACGATTGGGAAACTGACACGTGTGATCAGCTATGAAGGACCTGCGTGGTATCAGCGCGAGATCACCGTACCGGCCGCATGGAAGGGAAAGCGAGTCGAGTTGTTTTTCGAGCGGTGTCACTGGGAGACAACGACGTGGGTCGACGGGCAAAAAATCGGTATGCAGAACAGCCTGTGTGTGCCCCATATTCATGATCTTGGTATGTTGTCGCCTGGCAAACACAGGCTCACGATCTGTGTCGATAACACCTACAAAATCAATATCGGCCGCTGGGTGCATGCGCTGACCGAGGATACCCAGGGCAATTGGAACGGCATCATCGGAAGAATCGAACTGCGCGCTACGGATCCGGTCTGGATCAGGAGCGTGCAGGTTTACCAGGACAAACTGCTGGTTAAGGTCGGCAACTGTACAGGAAAGTCTGTTGAAGCCATCATCCAGGGTAGCACATTCACGATTGCTGACGGCTGCGCCGAGGTGACGGTTCCGTTCGCGGATGAGCAGGCGTTGTGGGATGAATTTTCTCCGAAGATGCGCGAGATCAACGTGAAGCTCGAGGCCGGAAATTACAGCGATACAAAAATCGTTCCCTACGGTCTGCGTCAGCTTGGAATCAAGGATAAACAATTCGTTCTCAACGGTCGTCCTGTGATGATGCGAGGTGCTGTCGATGAGTGTGTTTATCCGCTGACCGGGTATCCGCCGATGGACAAGGTCGCCTGGCGGCGCGTGCTGAACATTTGCAAATCGTATGGGTTCAACTTCATGCGGTTCCATTCCTGGTGTCCCCCTGAGGCGGCATTTGAAGCCGCAGATGAACTGGGCTTCTTTTTTCAAGCTGAGCTGCCCCTCTGGACAATGGATAATAAGCACTAGCATCCCATAGGGGCTGAAAAAAAGTATACCGCCCCCTTTCCCCCATTGA
>JBAXOG010000168.1:0-10792 GCA_037133395.1 bacterium
GAAGTCGGGATTGTCCAGCAGATTATCCACGCGATAGGAGGCCAGCTTGTCCTGCCAGGCCTTCTGGGCATCGACCCCCGTCGGCTGGATTCGGAAAAGCTCTGAGCGCAGCGACAGCCAGCAACTTTCAGTCTGCGGATTATTGATGCCCAAGCGCCCTTTTAGCAGCAGCCAGTTGGCTTTCAGACGGGCCAGCACATCCGCCAGGCCGCCGTCTCCGTGCAGGCCACCGAGTTGTGCCTCGCCGTTCTCCATAAAGCCAAGCGTGCGCGCCCCGACGATCTCGCGGAAGATGGAATCGCTACCATAGGCGTTCCCCAACCCAAGCGCGGTCTCATAGTCATACGCTTTGGTGGCGAGATAGGTGTACTTCTTCGCGAGGTCAAAAGCGTTACCGTACTTTGCCAATGCGTCGCTGCGGAAGGTTCGGAAGGCCATATCCTGGTAGCGTCCGGCGGCGATGCGGTTGACCGCCTGCTTGCGCAACGACTCCCGCTTGGAAAGTACCTGTTCGCCTTCGGCCAAGACAGACAGGAAGCTCTCCTGAGCGTTGACCAGTGCAGCATGAGAGACATCCAGCGCCATAGCTGCGTCGTTGACCTCCATGACAATCTTCTCAACCTCTGCTACAGTTTCGTGATCCTCAAAGGTCAGCTTGGCCAGATCTTTGATCATTTCAAAGATATCTTTAAATGCCTTCAACTTGCTTTGGCTAATCTCATACTTCATTTTTTGGAGACTTAGCATCGTTTCCATACCGGTAGAGATTGGCGCTTCTATCCCATTCATGGCCGCCTTAATGGGAGAGCCTACATCGACACCGACAGCCATACCTGCAATAACCATTTCCGGTACAGAAGAAACAACTGAATCAAATGTCTTGTCGAGTATAGCATCGTCCAGTACCATTCCATAAAGTTCCACCACCGATGCTATCTCTTTAAATGAATGTATGACTTCATACCCCTGCAGCGCAGTACCCACGGCTTCCAATCCAGAGTTGATTCCGATTTTGGTGCCAGCCCAACCCGCTTCAGCCTCCAGAAATGAAGTTTTTTCCTCATACGTCAGCAGGGCCTTACGGTAATCGCGGTAGGCTTGGATAAAGGAACCGTAGGAGGCCTGCAGGCGGCCTGCGGCGCGGCGGGTACCTCCGATGCCATCAGGCTTCAAGACCATGCCGTTAGCGGCCAGATCAAAACTCAGCGTCGACGTCTCATTACTAACTGAATGAAGGACCGTCGTTGCAAGGGTCGTCCGAAATACCGTGCTCGTTTTCGTCTCCAGCTCAAATTTTTTAAAGCCGTAAGACGCCAGATCCATCCACATGTAATGATAGAGGTCGGGGCCGTCATAGCCCTGCGGGTATGTGGCGCCCGCACCGATGTCAGCGGAATAGGGATAACCGAAGATGGCGATGAGTTGTGTGTTCAATCCCGCCTCTTCGTTGAGCAAGTCCTGCTGCATGTTACTAGCGCTTTGTGCCTGCTGGCGCTGTAGCTTCGAGACCCCCTGTGCCCTGTCCAGTAGCGTCGCGGCATTGGCAAGCGCCTGCTCAGCGCGAGCCTCGATCTGCTCGAAATGACTCTGCCCCGTCGCCAGGGCAGCGGGGTCGATGTCGAACGAAATGGCGCTGCCGGAAAGCCCGAGCGGGGTCATGCCTGCATCGGCCTGATCCACGCTGCGCTGCACATCCTTCATAGCCGCACAGACTTCTTCCAACGAACCGACAGAATCGCGGGTGATGCGTTGCAGGCCATCGTCTGTGTAGGTGATAAAAGCGCTGCTCTCTGACTCGACAGGTGGCGGCAGCAGCGAGTTGGCTGCGGCCCAGTTGTAAAGAGCGGCCAAACCGGCACGCGAGCCCCACTCGCCGTAGCCAAAGGCGCGGTTTGCGTCACTGTCCACATAGCCCGCCAGTGCGGTGGTGCCGTTCTCAACATACACTTTCTCGCACGTGCGTTTGACAACTTCCACACCCGTGCGCGCCATGGCCGCGGCTGCTTGAGCGAACTTCTCCTCGTCGTAGTAGTCCGAGTCCACGACGGCGTCGCCCACCATCATGGGGCTGATCGACGGGGTGCCCCAACTAAAATAGGGGTTGCGCAAAAGGCGATAATAGCCATTGAGGGCGCTTAGGTAATGTCCCCAGGCGTCGCCATGACCCTGCGGATACATGGCCGCAGCCTGCGGCTGGTCGATCGTGGGATCGTTGCCAAAAATTTGATAGTTCATCGCGTAGGCCACCTCGCCCGCGGTGATGCCTTTGGTGAAGTTCCAGTAGAGCCTATTGTAGGTGGGCGAAAGCTGGTGCGACGGCGCCAGTTGGTCAGAGCGGCCGCGCAGCAGGGCCAGCTCTTCGTCGCGCAGGTTAGGCATCAAGTTGTCGAAGCAGAAGAGTGACGAACTCATGGCGCCGTAGTCGATGGCACCCAGCGAGAAGTCGTCGCTGTTGAAGTAATCGCTGCCAAACCCGATGGTCGGATCCATGGCATCCGCGTAGGCCTCGTTGCCGAGCAGCATATACAAGTCATTCAACCGCGTGGCCGCCAGCATCAGTTGCTGGTTAGCCGCGGTATTGTTGATCCCCAGCATCAGGCTCATTGACTCTGCTTTGTTGAGGACGGTCTGATAGAGCTGGATCAGTCCTACGCTGGTCAGATTGTCCTGGTTAAGCGAGATGTCGCCCTCGTAGGGTCCGCCCGCCTGCTGGATCATGCTGATCTGCGTCTCCGCTGGATTGTTGTAGAGATCCTGCATGCGTTGCGTGAACGGAGTCACGCTGTTCACCACACGTTGCACCCAGCCTTCTGCTAACGTAGGCATAACCCAGCCGCTCCAGGCACCGCCGGTTGGGCCATACGCGAGGGAGTTGCTGGTGGCGCGATAACGCATCACGTAAAAATTATTCACCATGTCGACCAAGGTGTCGCCCTGCTTGCCGATTGTGAAACGGGTCAGACCGTTCGTGATGCTGCGATAGAGACTGTATCCATTCTCGTAATCAGTAGGCGTGGTGCCGTCTTCATTCGGCTCGGCGCGTTTCCACTCGAACACAAATTGATTTGCATTTCCGGCGAAAGACTCGGTGTAGAGGATGTCGAGCTGTTCGCTCAGCAGGTTATACGGGTCTTTCAGCGGCAGCAAAGAGCCGGTAAAGAGATTGGTGGAGAGCTGGATGACATGCATTTGGATCGGGTCGCCCTCGTTCACACCAAAGAGCTTGTTGGTTGTGTCGTTTTCGATCAGGGTCACAAAACCGCCGGCCCCAGCCCCCATGTGGGTCATGGCATAGTTTACCACGCCATGCGCGTCATCCGTGTCAACGTGTTCCATCGCCAGTTCTTTAATGGCCGCTGCCCACTCATTCGAGCTGGACCCGCTGACCAGACCTTTTAGTGCCGTGCGTTCCTCGTCGGTCAGGACGTTGAGCTGGAGGTAGCCGAGACCTCCTGTATTTTCGACCAGCCGGCCAGATAGCTTGAGACAACTTGTTTTGGCGGCAGCGGGATCAAAGTAGAAACGGTCGCTCACGTTTGGAGGCACACCTTTAAAGAATATTTTTCCGTTCTTCATCTGGATGTTACCGCGCGGCCCGGCGTCAAAACCGAACGCCGTGGCAAAGTCTCCTTCAAACTCAAGCGCCGCTGTCTGTATCACGACGGGATCATATAAGGCGACAGCTTCAGCTGTGGGCTCGTAGATGAGCTCAATACTCTTGGCGGCCCACACTTCGGGTAATCCCTGGAACGCCTTGGTCAGCGTCTGGCCTATATCAATAACCGGGCTGTAATCCGGCCACTTTACGGTCCAGGTCCATTTATGAGGCGTTCCGGTGAGCACATCCGCGTTCGAGGCATTTTCCGAACGGCACAGCCACGGTATCGGAGTGTTGTGTGCAGGCTGAGGCTTGTTTCCCAGCGCCAATGACGGAAAGAAGAAACTGTCCATCATCGGATAATAGTTATACATGACCAACTCGGTGGTCGTGCCGTTTGTTCCTGCGCATTTACCCCACACCTGAAGTTTGCGGTCCTGGTAGCCTGCAGACTCTAAGCTGTTGGTGTGATCTTCTTTATCCCATTTGGTCTGCATATTCCACGGATCAGGCAGCAAGTCGAGCGGATGCGGGCCGGGCACGAGTGTGCCTGCTGTCATGGTATCGGCAAATTGAGTATACAGCTCATTGGTCAGCACCACCTGATAGATCTGAATCTTCGGACGCCCGGCGTTTGCTGGGTCATTATATTGCACCAGTACGTAAGGTTCTGAACTGCTGGTGAGATTGAGGTCGTTGCGTAGCGCATAAGTCACGTAGCCAGCGTCGCTGGCCATGACAAACGCATGCTCCTCATTAGGATTGTAGCCGGGCAGCGTGATGTCGTTCTGATAATAGACGAACGGCGCCTCATCGGTTATCAATACACCCGTATCCAGCCGAGGCGCCCCCGGAATGGCCCACGACGCATAGGAAATAGGCGCCCAGACTCCATGCACGTGATCAAGCGCCGAGATGGCCGCCGAGGTGGTCCCGATGTTGTTGTCAAATGTATAGTTAAGCTCTAACCCCAACTCTTGGCCAGTCAACTCCGTCAGCATCGTGTGCAGCACGTCGCTGCCTGACCGTGCGACACTCCAAACGCGGAACTCGTCGATCTGTCCATCAAAACTGTTGGTCGTCCCGCCTTGCACGCCATAAGCGAGATGGTTGTTGGTTGTTGAAACCGCCCAATACGGAACCGTGGGAAGGGCGTTGGTATAGACAGCGTGGCCATTCTGATAAATCGTCGGCACGCCTCCGGCGACCACTAGCGCCAGATGGTTCCACCCATTTCGCAAGGTGTTGGTCGAAGCCGGTGATATTTCCCGATGGACGCCTCCGGCGGACTCGCTCACCACATACGTGTAGTTGCTGCCTGGATGAATGGTCAGCGAGACGCTGTTGAGGGAATCCCCATTGTTGAAATTAAAGACCTGGCTTGCCGGTCCAAAGCTGTGCGGCTTGATCCAGCACTCAACAGTATAATTTTCACCTGCAAACCAAGCCCCCGCTGGCACGCTCATGCGCGAGTTGAACGACTGTGAAAAATCAACTGCGCCGCCGCGCTTGACCAGAGATCTATTCGCGCTGCCAAGCTGGCTGGCCAGCACAATCTCTGGTACTTCAAATTTATCAGTCGGCCAATCGAACGTATACCGCTGTACCCAGGAAGGGAACCAGATCGCGTCGGGCATCGCTTCCTGTGAAACCTCGTGCGACCACCAAACCTCCAGCGGTTTCGTTGTGGTTTTGTTGACAGCAAAGATGTAGGTTTCATCAGTACCGGTGGCTGTGGGATCGCTACCGGTATTGAGCTGATCCGGCCTTACATAAAGATTGGTATTGTAGTTGTTGCCGGAAACCGCTTCGTAAATGTAACCGTGGTATTGGCTAAACCCATCCATATCTGACAGGCCGATGGCACCCGGGGCGGTACGGACACAGTTGATCATCGCGGCATCAAGCCGATTGGTGCTCGCGTCCATCAGGGTACGGCCGAGCCCGTTATCAATCGGATAATAGGCCACCAGATTGGTTGCGGTCGCCACGCCATGCATAAAACCCGCCGTGCCGCTCTGAATGTCGTTTGTGCCCAGCGCCCGCGACCAGATGCGGATATCATCCATTTTTCCTTTTAAAAACCCATTAATGGCCGACGCTGGATCCCTGCCGAAAGACAACGTGCCCCTGTCGCTTGCCGTCCGAGAACCTGTCACTCCGGCGGTGGTCTGCACGCCGTCCAGAACGAGCGAGACATTGGTTGCATTCTGGTCATAGACCAAGGCGACGTGGTGCCAGACGCCGTCGCCGCAGGCAATCGTGGCTTGTGCATCAACCGTGCTGGCTGGCGCGCCCAAGGCCGCGCACACCTGCCCGTTGGCCTTGATCTCGACTTGAAAATCCAGACTGTTTGAAATCGCATTCTTGTGAAAAAGCATTTGCTGGCGAGCCGGCTGCTCAACTTGGAAATAACACTCGACCGTAAAAGAGCTGTGCAACTGATTGGAAATCGTTGTTTGCAGGAAGGCCGAACTACCGTCGAATGCCAGCGCAACCGAGGTCGGCAGCGGCTGCACCTCAAGACCCACCGGCCATGTACCGGGCGTAAGGTCGAACTGCGGATCGTTACGCAAGACGGACTGGATGGGCAGGAACCACATATTGTCGTCGCCGTTGAGGTCGGTGCCGTTCAGCTTCAAGAGGGAGTAACCGCTCGACTCAGAGGAGAAGGTGGAGCTGGCAAGGGAGGCATGCCCCGCCGGCTCTTGGAATTCCATCAGCGTGGCGGTATAGGTTGACGGGATGGTGACGGTTAGTCCATAGTTGACGCTCCCGTTTGCATCACTCTCCTGTCCCCGCACAAATTTTTCGGCATCCGTCGGCCAGTCGCACGCATAGTGCAGGACTTCGAAGGGCCAGCTCGTGCCCATGAGATCCTCCTGCCGCCAATACACCTCGATCTTCCACGATTCGCCGACTGTTTTACGGATCGCATAGATATTCCCGTTCTTGGGACTGTAGCTGTGCTGGCCTTTGTACTGATAAACATAAGGGCCGACATCATCATCACTGGTCATCCCTGCGGTTACCATGGCGTTCAGCCCGACGTCGTCGTAACCGTCGCCAGTGGGTAAAAGTTGCGAGCCTATTACACCCTGGACGGTTTTTGTGTCAGGCGCGCAAACCTCTACCACAATACTCCCCAGCAACTCTGTATAACTGCCGGTGCGGTAATACGCCACGACCACCATGCCTTGAATGCCGCCGATCGCCTTTAACCAATGGGTAGAAGGATCCAGAAAGAGTCCTGACACCACATTGGTGATCGTTGTGGGCATACCACCGGCGTTGCTGGTTACCGCAGCATATTTCAGATTAATGATATCCGGGTTGCCAAAGAACTTCACGAATTTTCCGGTCAGGTCCACCGGCGGCGAATTGTAAGGTTCGTCTGTCCAATAAATGCGATAAGGCTTTTGTTTCGCTGACCCGCTCACCTGATAGAAATGCGCGTTAGTGGATCCGTCGGTCAAGATCCAGTCGATCTGGATCAGGCCACCCTCAGAGAGGAAGATGCCGGGCACGGAGCGATCGTAAAAGACAGCGTTGCCCGTATAGGCCGCGGAGTTTGTTAAATGCGAGAAGGTCGCTGTCCAATCTATGTTCAGGGCGGGCGGGGTGATCTGCTCGCCGAGATAATATTCCGGCTTGATATGTTCAACGGGGGAACCTATGACAGATTCGATCAAACGATATTGAGGGGTTGAAGACCCTGTCACGAGTGGCTGAGGATAATGGCCGTTAGGTAGCACGCTAGAGCCACCTGAGGACCAGATCACCGAGGCCCCGTTTGTCGCGGCCCAAGCCACGGCGTTGTTGGTGTTAAAGATCGGAAATGCCGGAGGCGCGGTCACCCGGAAGCCGGTCTGGCTGGCGGCTGAACCTGTTCTGGGCAGCAGAAACAGGACGAGGGCCAGAGGAACAGCAAACATCTGTTTGTTTTTCATAAAAAATACTTCTCCAGGTGTGAACCCAGGATTTCGCGGGCAAAAAAGAGAGTCCGATCATGCATGGCTCACTGCTCATTTCGTTCCGACACGTACGGGCGGCAGGGCGCTTTGACGATGGCGCGCAATACCGCCCCAGGGCGCTACTGCTTGCGCATGATGTAATACAACGCGTAAAAGGGCGGCATATTCTGGTGGGGCAGGCCCCCTCCCGTGTAGGCGTCTGTAAACAGCGGCCGCCAGTAAATGTAGTTGTTGTCGTTGTCATGATTCCCGGAGCCGGTCACATCAGCACCTATATTGTCAGAGCCTCCCCCAGGTAACAACTTAGTTGCAGCGGAAGACTCGGTGTAATAACCATCTTTATACGAGTGTTGGTGATTCGGCAACTGAGTGGCATCTAGCGTCACCGTCGCCACGCCGCCGGTCGCGTTCGCAGCATAACTGGAACCCGCCCCCAAGATGAACTTGTCACACAGGTTGGGAGTATTATTGGCACCGTTGCACAAAACCCATCCGTCCGGGATGGCGCCGGTGGTACCCCACCACATGATGATGCCGCCGATCGGAATGGTCCCGAACCCTTGGATTTTGGCGGGCGAAGGCACGGTCAGCCCTTGTTCGGCTGTAACCACGCCACTGGCAGTAAAATCTCCGGACGCTGTCTTCACGTCGCCCGCCATCATGGCGAAGGGCACTGAAAGCAGTTTCTGGCGTGGGGCGATCTCTGTGCTGTTGTTAACAGTCAACCCCATAAAGAGCGTCTCATTGTTCGCAACCACCAGGTTGAGCGGGAGTGCTGGTGTCGTGACGAGCTTCCCGCCCGACAGGGGGGCTCCGCTATCGCTCAGCTCCACATTGAACAAGCCGTTCGTGTCCAACAGAATGGCATAGTTCCGTCCCCATAACGGCGTATCGCTGTTCGGCGAATTATAAAGGCGGAAATCCACTGTTCGCTGAGGGGGATGCAATAGTTGGCCAGACCCGTCGCGCAGCACGCCTTGATAATTGAACGAATACGGCACCTGCGCCGACACCGTGATCGCACACATTAATACCACCCCTACCCAGTATCCAGTTTTCATTGTTGACTCCTCTTTTTTTACTTTCTAAAAATTGCCCGTATTTAAGCGGGCTGTTACACTCACCTATTACAGCGAAAGGACGCCTACCGGGCTGATCCTCCGCAATTCAAAAAGCCCCTTCATCAAAATCGCGCCCTCTCGGCGAAGGCCAAGCACTTCGTAATAAACTTCGCCTGTGACCTTCTCCGATGGGTTCCATAAGGCAGAACTGCCCCCTGCTGCAGGCGCGTTTGTCCAGACTAAGCTAATCGTGTTTGAAATGGAGAAGAGTTCCGGCTTGATCACACCGATGTAGTTGGTCGGACTGTCACCTGCCGGCAATTTCGTTGTGAACTTGGCATCCAGTCCGTCATGATCCGGATGGTAGGGATGGCGAAACGGATTCACGGAATCATCGGCCGCAATCACATATGTAAACCGCAGGCGATTTCCAAACATGCCAAAATCATCATCCCACGTGATATTATTTGTCAAGCCAAAGGCCACCGAGCTGATCCGCACGCTCTTCATTCCCGACGGCACCTTCGCGTCATCCACATATAAGGCTGGGGCCCAGATCCCGTTCGTGTCACCCGCACCCGCAATGATCACACGTTGCAACAGGCGGCAGCGGTTCGCCGTGTCCACATGCAGGATCAGGCGGAACTCCATCGTGCCGCCTGCCTTTACACTGTCCACAACAGTGCTGTTTCCCACGACCTGGGATACCTGATTCAAGCTCGCCTTGCCCACCCAGAGTCCTGCCGGCCAGAGCGCATGAGTCGGATCAGGCAGACCATATTCCGCTTCCAGCGGGATCTCGACCCGTCCCCCTGCTGTATCGGTACAGACCAGCACGCCGCCATACGACTGGCCAGCCGACATTCCTGTGCGGTCCAACGCCAGCGGAAGCACCCAGTCCTCTCCGTCAGCCAGCGTTTTTTGAACCCCTGCCGCTATCGTCTGCCACCCGTTCAAATAGTCGAACGCTTTCAGCGACGGCAGAGTCGGCACAGCACCCGAGGACGCCGCCGCCGAGGATACAAGGGTCAACGTCACGGCCAGCGGACTGCCATGCTCGTTCTTCATCCGCAACGTCTGGAAGGAGTTGTTCGTCGGAAAAAAGATGCCGCTCGTGCCGGCCGGATACACTTTGATCGGCCCGGAAAAAGAGGAGACCTTGTCACAGGCAATGAAATAGGACTTGCCCTGTACGATTGGGGCCGTGCTCAAACCCGAAAAACCTCCGACCTGCAGCAACGTTGGATTTAAGATGTTGGTTCCGCTCACCGAATACACGGCGAGTTTTGTGATATCAAAGCCAGACCCGGCCAGGTAACTCCCAAACAGGGCTGACCCGTTTTGGCGAAACCCAACCAGATTGCAGGCGTTCGTGCCTGGAATCCATTCGATGCGGGGAACGGCCGGCCGGCCTGTCAATGTACGCGTACCCGGTAATGTTGCGTACATGAGATAGGCGTGACCCGCAATCACCGTGTTGAGCGTGTTCGCCCCTGCAGGAAGTCCAGGTCCCCACGTCAAGAATTCATCGCCCCTGTTCAGTGGCTCATCCGGATTCTCCGTATAGCGCGCAACCGTGCGTGCCATATTGTAGAGGCTGACGCTTGAAACAGGCCAATCGGCAAAGACGACCTCGCAGCGGGCATCCTCCGGCTGCACCTGAATATAGACTGCATTCCACCCTTTGGTAAGCGTGATCGACTGCTGGGCATATTGCCCATATCCAGTCACGGCCATAATGCCACAAAGAACCCCCGCTGTCATGATCTGCTTAAAAGTTTCCATCTCCGCACTCCCTTCGGAATTTGCTCCCTGTAACTCAAGCGTGTCTGTGCTGTGGCTCTCGACCACGTGGCTCGTCTCTAAATCTGCAGACTTCAAATCATGCTGATGCTCTATTGGAGTATTCCATTAACAAATTGGGACACAACATAAATTGTCGCGAATTATATATGAATCTATGAAAATAGGATAGCAGAAAAGCAGGTCGGTGGTTTTCTGCGCAAAACACACAAAATAGTCAATCACGATTAAAGAAAATTCACTAGCATCCCATAGGGTTTGCCGGAAACATTCCAGCACCTATGATTGGCACATATTATGCGGGGGGGGGGCAAAATAGTCAATCACGAAATTAACTATTTTTGAAACACTAAAAT
>JBAXOG010000169.1:0-10787 GCA_037133395.1 bacterium
CTGGGGAAATACGACGTAAAGCATCATCCATCGCTTGCGACTTGGCTTCGCCTTTCAGTTTGAACCATTCCATGTCAGGCAGTTTGCCACGTAAGGCCTCGGGCATCTTTGTAGCGTCTTCGGGGGGTACAGGCGTGGGCTGGGATTGATCGCCAGGTTGTTGGCTTATACCTTGCTTGGGTTCGGTCTTGTCCTTTGCGCCTTCTGCGGCTCGGCTCGGTAGAAACGCGGTTGGTACGTTTAGTTCTGCGGCAACCTGATCAACCATTTGTCGCATCTGCTCGGCTGCGTCATCCGCATGTTTTTCAGCAGCTTGCATTCCTGCTTTAGACGATTGAGCGGGTTGCTTTTCATTCGGATTCTGCTGGGCACGATTTTCTTGTTCCTTGGATTGCCGTGACTGCTCGGCCTCACGGACAGCTTCATTCATGGATGTTTCCGGGTTACTGGCTTGTGGCAGCGCTTCAGCGACGGCTGCCCGTTTTTCTTGCGCGGCTGTTTCTGCATCCATCTTTTCCAGCAACTGGCTTGCCTGGCGTGCGGCTTGCTCAAGTGACGCGGTGGACCTCTCGAGTGCACGCTGGGCATCTTCTTGCCGACGGACACTCTCCCGTGGATTGGTCGGCTGTTGTTCCATGCTTTGCGCAGCCTCTTGTCCATGCTGTTGCGCTTGTGTGAGTTCCTGTTGCGCCTGTTGCATGGGATTGGTGAGTTCGCCAGGTTGATTTAATCGCTGAAGTTCTTGTTTAAGAAACTCTGTTTTGCGCTCCATGGTATGCGCGTTTTGGGCGACTTCGCGTTGCTGCTGAATGGCTTCACGATTTTCCGTCCGCAACTTATGTGCATCGGGCTTCTCTTGTTTGTTTTCGTATTGTTGAGCGCGTTCTTTCTGCGTTTCCGAAAGCGCATCTTGATTTTCACTCAGTTGACGAGACTCTTCAGCGAGAGCTTTGAGGGTGTCGCGCGCTTTTTCGAGGCGTGCGTGAAGGGGCTTTTTCGCGTGGGCTTCGCGCGCGTTTTCTCTCGCTCTGTTTTTGTCCGGTGGCTGTGCTTCGGGGAGTTGTGAGCGTTCTTGGTTAAAGCGATTACGAATGTCCTCTTGCTTCTGCTTCCAGTTGTTCATCTCTGAAGAGGTATCTGCCTTCGGTGCATCTTTTGCAAGCATCTCTTCACGTGTAGCCAGTTCGTCGATCGCCGCAAGTTTGTCGAGCTTTTGGGCGAAGGCTTCTGCTTCGCGCTTCATTTTCTCGGCACTCTTAACGGCATCCTCAAGTTTCTTTTCGAGGGATCGAACCTGCGGCGACTGTTGTTGTTTCGAGGCTTGCTGAGCCTGTTCGGCCGTCTTACGGGCATCCTGGATCTGTTTTTTGTTGAGATTTTCAAGCTTGTCCGCTAATGGCTTAAGCGCGGAATCTTTGTTTTCGGCAATCGCGTCCTCAACCTTTTGTTCGACTTCAGCTAACTCATTACGGACGGTATCGAGTTTTTGCTGGTCTTGCGGATTTAATTCCTGTTTGTTGTCGAGCTTTTGGCGCAATTCTTCTGCCTG
Source organism: bacterium (assembly GCA_037133395.1). GTDB lineage: Bacteria > Verrucomicrobiota > Kiritimatiellia > RFP12 > UBA1067 > CAIZQW01. The sequence goes on from JBAXOG010000169.1 coordinate 1,550, forward strand.
GCGTTCATTTTTCTTGAGCTGTTCGGTAAGATCCTGAACGGACTGCTTGACCTTTTCAATTTGTTCCTTGTAGTTTTGTGCTTCTAATGTGCGTGTTCCGTCATCGAACTCAATGGTGAGCGTATGGCTCTTAGCAACCTGTGGACCCCCGAAGGGTTCAGAGCGTAGATCACTTACAGAAAGCTGAAGCCTGATTTTTCGAGAGGATGCCCATTGTTCGTCTTTCAAATCGACGGTCTGGAGTCCTCTCCATGTTTCCGCGTCAATCGCTTGTAATTTGTGCAGGGGAAGGTGTTGTGAAAAAGCTTGGTCGTTGCCGGCTATGTTCAGCGTTGCGTTCGTGATGCCAAAATCATCTGTGATTTGATAGGCGAGTGATATATAACCGCGTTTCGCTATGCGGATGGTTTGTTTCGTGGGCTGTGTGAAAACAATGGTGGGCGGGCGATCGACCATGGCGCGTAGCGGATAAAATGTGGGTAGATTTGTGAATCCATACTGATCTTTTAACATAATGCCCCAGGAGGGACCGGAGTCTTTGGTGATTTGAAATTCTTTTGTTAGGCGGGTCTGCTTTGAAGGGATTATGGCTGAATCAGCGGGAGGCACGATAAAGATGCCCGTGATATCGGCTGGACGGTTGATTTTGGTTTCAATTTTTATGTGGGTGCCGATGAGTGCTGCAATTTCGCCAAATTCATTGGTCTGAACACGCCCAAGTTTTCCTGTGTATTTTGGATAGGTATAGGTCACCTGTTGAATCGTTGCGGCGGGACGTTCGACCGCAAGGACGGTGTAATAACGCGTCAGTGCATAGCCACAGGTCACGCGGTATTGGAAGGATTCTCCAACAGCAGGGAAAAGTTGACGGAAGTGACGATTGTTGTTGGAAGATGTTTCCAGTGTTGTAAGCAGGCGCATACGCTCTGGCGTGTCGCTCGACCAGAAGCTATTTAATGGCTTTTTCCGTAAATACGCCTGACCCTGAAGCACGTTTTTGATGGAGGCATCCACTTCTAAAGGATCCCCAATGAGCATGGTTACATGACCAGGCTTGACATGTAAATGGCTGGCAAACAAATTGTCGAGCGTGGCAAAGGGTACTAGTGCGCGTAAGCAAAGCAGGCTGAGCTGGGTCGGCCAGACCGTGAAGAGCAGGACGACGGTAGCAGTTGCAATGCCTGCAACGACTAGCTTTGGCCTGATGGTACGGCCTGTGAATTCACGTTTCGGCGAGACGGTACGGGCATCGGCTTCGGCGGCCTCGGTGATCAGCGAAACAAGTTGCACAGAACCGCGTTCGCGCGTTTCGGACATGGAGAGCAATTCAACAACAGTCGAAAGGCGTTCTTCGAGTTCAGGATGATGCTGTTCAATGAGCGCTGCGATTCGTGCAGGGGAATAGGGCTGGAGTAGGGGACGCACGAGTTGGCGCATCGCGACCCATAGAACAGCGGATAAGCCGATGAGCGACAATCCCAAGCGCAGAAGTTGGCTGTAAATAATGAAGGATGCGTCAATAGCGATAATGGCCAGTAACGCGATGAGCGTCGTCGCTGTCACAGCGAGAAGTCCGCGTAAGAGTAAAATACGCTTGATGCGCCGGGTCACTCTTTGCAGGGTTGCAGAGAGTTCCGGTGGCAATTGATCGAGATGCACTGCTTGTACGTTGTTTGCCATAAGATAATCGTGTTTAAGCTAAGCCGCCTTTTTTTCGGAGCAGCCATTCGACTGAGAGAAGAAGCGCCATCGCGAGGAACAACCACCAGGAATCCCAGAGGTTACGTTCAATACGTTCTTTCACAATGCGGTTGCCTTCTCCAAAGGATTCGAATAGCGTTTGCATATCCCCGGGGGTAACCGCTTTTCCGCCCGATAATTGCGCCAATTGAGCAGGAGTAGTCATGTTTGCTGTCACTGAAATTAATTCGGTTGGACGATGTGACGTAATCACCGAGAAACGTGTTTCCAAGGGTTCAGGATACAGCGCACCTAGTTTGTCTTTGGCCTCGGGGCAGTGTAACTTGAGCGCATAACTCCCGATTTCGTTGAGTGGATCTATACTGCCTTCATACATGCCATTTGAATCTTTTCGATAACTGAGCGCAATTCGTCGGATCTCTTTTCCGTCTTTCGAGAGAATGGCTTCTGCTTGCGCTTGTGTAATTGGCGCATATTCTTTTGTTGTCAGTCGAACCATGACACGTACAGGTTCAAGGGGCGTGTAATTCAGACGGTCAGTGCCGATACGCGCAAATGTGTTGCCGGCGCGTAATTTTTCGCCTGTGCCCCAGCGCATGATTTGTCCCCAAAAGCGGTGATGCAACGTGTCGCCGATTCGGTATCGCAAGCGCCATGTGCGGTCGGTCATCAACATCACTATTTTTCCTTGTCCTAGATGTTGTGATACGATGAGGGCATTACGTGCTTCGTGTTTACGCACTTCTGCAAGTCGGCGGACTGCCTCTTCCGGATCATTTTCAACTGCGCTGACTGCGCGGCGAGCAGCTTGAACAGAGTCTTTGCTTTCATCTGTGGCTGCGGCATACGCGAGTACTTCAGCCCCAGGTTTGATATCGTGTAACCCGATACGCCAGTTCAAAGAGGGCAGTTCATTCCAGATTTGTTCACTTTCCGCTGAGCTGGAGGACATGCGCATGAGTTCATGGGAACGGCCTGCTCCCGTCAGCTTGATCCTGAATTGCGATTCGCCTTCTTTCCGCCAGTCGGTGGTATCAGGCTTATAGACAATAGGAAGTAAATCTTGGACAGCCTTACTGTTAATTCTGTAAGGCATGTGATCCGGACCTGAGATCACAACAAGGAGAGCCCCTCGTTCTTCGACACAATAGCGGATGTGGCTGACGACTTCGGGGGTCAGCACGTCATCACCGACATCACCTAGGATGATGACATCAAACATGCGCCAGTCGTCACGCGTTAAAGGTAACGAGCCAGCCTCGGCTTCACCGAATTTACGCGCTGCCGAAGCAGGCGGTAAGTGGCCAGTCGTGAGCCCGTCAATGAGGTCTGGCTTCATCAATACAAATTGCAGGTGTACGGACTTATCTCGCCCATAGAAAAGATTTCTTAAATAACGATATTCCCAGCGTGGTTGATTATCGATGAGGAGTACGTTTGTCCGGTCATCGGTCACATAAACATCAGAGGACCATTGGTTGTTCTCTTTCAGGGTCTCGCCTTCCATGGGGTCGATGGCAATACGGTAGCGGCGTAACCCTTGTTCTTTTGGGAGATCTGTGAAGCGGAATTCATGGGTCCAGTTTTCAGAGGATTCCACGCGCGCGGAATCCTCCGCAATCTGTTGGTCTCCGCAGAAAAGCCTAATTTTCGCATCACGTCCTTTTGCGGCATCAGCCCGTACGGTCACCGTCATACGCACACGGTCACCTAAAAAAACAGTTTCTGCGATATGAACATCGGCAATGGATAAATCAAAGGGAGGCATGGTTCCGCCAATGACCACCGAAGAGATGGGGATTCCGGCTTTGGCCAGACGCCGAGTCGTTGCGGCAACGCCTGCTTCGCCGGTATGCCGTCCGTCTGTCAGGAACAATAGCCCCGCTAATTCTTCGGAGGGCAGAAGTTCTGTGACCTCTTCCATGGCACGCGTCATGTCCGTAACGGAACGGAAGGCTGCTTCGCGGGCATCTACGGTTTCACCTTTGAGTGGAGGCGTGTTTGTTGCAAAGGCTTGAACATCGGCAACCGATTGCACTCCGTTTCCGAAGCGGAAAAGATCAACGTCGTAGCGTTTACGCAAGCCTTGAATCAGCGCATTGTTCTTGGAGGTTGGACTTCCAAACATTAATTGACGCATTAATGTTGTCCTCGGTACTTCTGTCTGGTTGCGGATTTTATCGCGCACTGCGCTGGTCAGTCCATCCCAGATCGCCACGTTTGTGGTCCGCACGGCACGATTTGTTCGAAAGGATGTATTGGTGATGCCAAGTGCCTGACCCATATCTAATACTTCAGCCAGTCGCCAATAGGTATCCACGATTTTCATGGAGGCGGATTCATCCGCAAGTACGGCTACGCGCCGTCGGACTTGGCGTGTTCGCTCTGAAACATAAACGGGCTGCAGGAGCATGAAAATCGCAATCGCAATGGCGGTTAAGCGGCAAAAAATCAAAGCTTTGGAGAGGCGCGATGAGATCACATGGCCTTCGTGTCTATAGAGTAGTGCTACACCCTCCATTGCCGATCCACTGACAAGTGCTGCAATCCACAGCGGCCAAGCACCTGCCAGCCAGAAGAAACGTGCTAACAGTTGGAATAGAGACCACGCTGTGGTCACGGCGAGAGGAGTGATCGCGCAAAAAAGGAACAGCGCGTGCAAAGGCTTTTCGCGTTTTGTGAGCAAGCGATGCACAAGAAGCCAGACGATGCCTGCAACAAGCGTCATCACCAAAATGCCTGCTGTCGGCACCATGGACGGCAATACGTCTAGACGAGTGTATGTTGGATCTATGACTGGGTTGGCTTGCATATTACTGATTAGCGGGGGGGCGTTTTTGAGTCGCGCATCTTTGTGAGTTCATCTAAAAAACCGGAAGAGGCGGCTGGCGTGTCTTCATCAAACGCAACATTCTCTTCGATGCCAGTCCGCCGCTGAATGGCAATCCAGCGTGTGAGTGCGATTTCGAAGACAAGGAAGAAGAGTGCAACGTAGGCAAGAATGCGCCAAATTTCTTTGCCAAAGGTTTCACCGATAAGTGCCTTATGGACCTCCTCGGCTTTTGTGGCAATAACGAGATTGATAAAGTTTTTCACGAAGAGGATGTCTTGTTGGCTGAGGGAAGAGAGGTTACTTTCATCAATGGTTGACCGGACACTGAAGGGGATGCATTGCTCTTCGTCCATGATGTTGCTCAGGACCGGCTGCAGGGAGGGTGGCACTTTGGCTGAATAAACACCCGTGACGAGACTTCTCGTAAGACGGAGAGCTATACCTTCGGGGGTTTGAATGAACTGTCCGGGAATAAGATGAGTTCCATGTGCGGTTTCGCTGCCTACGAACGTATAACTCACTTCGGTCGCTTCGCCTATTTCGGTTTTATCTTGTAACGGTTCAAGGGCGACCAATTTTTTTGCTAGTTTTTTCCTTGGTTGCATCGAGACGAATTTGGCTTTATAGGGAACCGCATTCGTTTGATTGAAGGTACCACTGGTCAACAAGAGCGTTGCACTTTCCGTTGGCTTGATGTTGAGGTTGGCCATGGAAGGCGATGCCAGACGATAAACGAGTTCGTGCACGAGCGGCAAGAAGGACCCCCGAGCGGGCAAGGCGGAGACCGTCATGTCAAAGGGGATTGTTGAAAGAATGATAGCTCCGCGACCCAAACGTCGCATCGCCAAGAAGGGGTCACCTTGATCAAATGTGGCAATGGCACGCGAGGATTGGCCTTCGGTGTTCAATAACCAATAACGATCAACGGAGAGGGCCCCTAGGTCACCCCCCGTACGGAACTGGGCGAGGATATCATCATCAAAGGATGCGGCGCGGATGGACGGGCGATTAGTTTCGTTGACTGACACAAATGTTTTCAAGGGGAAAGGTAGTAGCGGTTCATCCTCCAGTGTCCAGGTGTTATAAAATTCCGCTTGTGCGCGTGCGCCAGGGGCGATAAAGAGTCCGCCCCCGTTTTCGACAAAATGCGCAAGCCGGTCTGCGGTATTCGTTGTTAGACTCGACACATTGGCCAGAATGACCACGCTGCAATCTGAAAATGTTTCACGCCGTGCAACGGCGGCGGCATCAATAATAACAGGGTCAACCAAGAATTGACGAAGATCTTTTGCCTTGGTTGGAGTTTGGGGTATAAGGTGTCTTACAGCTTCCGGGCGGAGGGCAAGTGACAAATAAGTCGAACTGCGATCGCGTGCGTTAGCCACGGGGTTCCCATCCACAATAAGAACACGCAAGGTGTCTATAATTTGGGCGATGAGGGTACAGGTATTATCGGCAGACAAATCATCAACGACCTGAAGCTTGGCAATCACTTTTTGTGCGCCTGCACGGGTGAAGCGATGTTTAAAGGTGACGGTGTGGCGCATACCAGGGGCTAGTTGACCTGTTGAGCGATTGGTTAATGTGGTGCCTCCCATCTCTAAGAGGATAGCATCTGGGGTCACAGCCTCTGAGCCTGTATTCTCAACCGTCACACGGATGCCAACGTCGCGGTCGGTCCCGATTAATTCGCGTGTAAAGGCAACATCGGCGATTCCTATGTTACGAATCGATGTTGGCAAGGGTAGGGTACGCCACACGATCTGCGGTTTGGAGGGCAGTTGTGCGATGAGCGTATTAACGACTTTCCATCGATCTGGACGTGTGAGATACCAGCCAGCGGCTTGACCATCACCGACAATGACAATTTGTTTGGACGGATTATTACCCAAGGAAAGCATAACAATCGCGGAGGTGAGCGTAGTCATGATATCCAAGGTTCCTTGGACGGGCTCGACACGATCGAGGATGCTGAAAAGCTCACGTCTGTCAGTGATGGGGATTTGTGTGAGTGACAGAGGTACGGGACCGCCCACGATGAGACCGAAGGCAATGCTCCTGTCAGCTTGTTTAATATAAGCTTCTGCCTCTTTGCGTGCACGGCCGAAGTTGGTCTCAGCGCCTTGCTTCATGTCCATGGAGGAGGAGCCGTCAATGATGATGACGACATCGCGTTGTGCTACGGACCCGAACCGAGAAAGATTTAATTGGCGTTCTAGAGCGATTGATGTGGCGACAAGGCCAGCGAGTACAAGGGATGTGGTGAAGAGGATTCGACGCCACTTGGGATAACGCCACATAGCAAAGCTGACGCCAAAAAGGGTGACCGCCAGCAACATCATCGGCAACACGACAATCCAGGGCACACGTGAGCCCGCTTGGATGAAGGGACGTGCAATGGCAAAAGATAATAGTGCAAGTAAGAGACAACGGGTCGCGAGCAGAAGGATGTCTTCAATGAGCATACGCCTGCGACGACTGATCATAGAGTCCATCAAGAAGATAAAGGCACCCCACTCGATACGCTTTGCAGACTTACGATTGAAAAGATGAATGAGCACCGGCACGGCGATTGCTCCGAGTCCCAACAACATCCATGGCGCAAAAAACTCCATAGTTACCTTTTCCTCCTCGCAAGGTAATCCGCCAGCGCACGGTCAAAGGGCTTCTTGGTGGAGAGAGGAAGATAGTCCGCTCTAATTTCACCGCACCCCGCAGATATGTCCGAGAGGAATCGACGTACACGGTCAAGGTAACTGGCACGGATCGTTTTGGGGTCAACCTCGAGTTGACGCACAGATTCAAGGTCTTTAAATTCGGTGAACGAATCAAACGGAAAGTGGAGTTCTTCTTCCGCCATGATGTGCATGACAATGACTTCATGACGGCGATAACGAAAATGGTGGAGCGCTTTTAACAGGGTCTCTGTGTTATCAAAGAGATCACTTAAGATGATAACCAAACCCCGGCGCGGGATACGTTCGGCAATATCATGGAAGATATCCGAAAGTGCTGTCTCGTTCCCTGGCTGCGTAGCATCGATCTGTTCAAGAATGGTCCGCACTTGACTTGCGCGTGACCGCGCGGGGATATAGGAACGGATTTTACTATCAAAGGTAACCATGCCGACTGCATCCTGCTGCCCGATTAAGAGATAGGAGAGGACAGCGGCGATGTATTGCGCATATTCAAGTTTTGAAAGTTTTCGGCCATCCAACTCAGCGGCTTGTTCGCCCCGATACGCCATTGAGCCAGACGCATCCAACAGAATAGTGGCACGTAGATTGGTCTCCTCGATATATTGCTTGATGTAATAGCGGTCTTTACGCGCCAGTACACGCCAGTCGAGGTCACGCAGGTCATCCCCTGGCACGTACTGGCGGTGTTCCGCAAATTCGACGGAGAAACCTTTATGGGGACTCTTGTGGCGTCCAGAGACAAAACCTTCCATGACACTGCGAGCCACCAGCTCAAGCCGTGTCAATGTCGCCGTGGTATGCCCCGGCAACCAGCGCATATAGGCGGGTGCGTTGTCCACCTTAAATATCCAGGTCGACGCGCGGCTTCAGGGTCTGTATCAGCGACTTCACAATTTCGTCGCTTGTGACACCTGCGGCTTCCGCGTTAAAAGTCGTAATGATACGATGACGCAATACAGCCGGTGCGACGGCTGTGATATCGACCGTCGTTGCGTGTAGGCGTCCATGCAGGATCGCGCGCGCCTTGGCTGCGACAACAAGATTGATCCCCGCGCGTGGACCAGCGCCCCAAGCGACCATCTCTTTAATAAAGCTTGGTGCTTCGGGCTGTTTGGGACGCGAATAGCGTGCGAGGTTACGGGCATATTCAATGACATGGTCTGCAGCGGGTACGCGACGGACCACATCCTGCAAACGCAGGATAGCTGCTGCATCAAGCACCTTTGAGAGCGAGGTTTGCTTAGAGCTGGAGACTTGCCGAATAATAGCAGTTTCTTCGTCGGCACTCGGGTAATCCACAACAATGTTAAACATAAACCGGTCAAGCTGAGCTTCCGGTAACGGGTAGGTTCCCTCTTGTTCAATTGGATTTTGTGTGGCTAACACAAAGAAAGGCTCGGGCAGGGGGGAGGATTCTGTGCCGATCGTTACATGATGTTCCTGCATGGCTTCGAGTAAGGCGGCTTGTGTCTTGGGGGGGGTACGATTGATTTCGTCCGCAAGAACCATGTTTGCAAATACAGGTCCCTTTACAAAACGGAATATCCGTTTGCCCGTGGTGCGATCCTCTTCCAGCACATCGGAGCCCGTGATGTCCGACGGCATCAGGTCAGGCGTGAATTGGATGCGCTTGAAACTGAGGTCCAATACTTGAGCCAACGTGCTGACCAGCAGGGTTTTTGCCAATCCTGGCACCCCTACAAGCAAGGCGTGACCACGACTAAAAATGGCAATGAGCACTTCCTCAACAACCTTTTCCTGCCCGATAATCACGCTGCTTAATTGTTTTTTAATTGTGCTAAAAGCCTGATTCAATTCAGCAATCAACGCCGCATCATCATGCAGGCCATTATTATTATCATTCATTCGTAATCCCCCTTGCTTAGATTTATCTTGGGACAAAGTATATATGATAAAGCGTCACAACATCAAGGACATATTCTAATTGTTGGTAATGGGTCAGTTTCTGGGGGGTCGCGGTTTCGTCATGGGTAAACGCCAAAAC
>JBAXOG010000170.1:0-10719 GCA_037133395.1 bacterium
ATCGGGTTAGGATGCAAGGAACTCGTGTATCGTGAGGAAGCGGGAATGAACCGACTTGTTTCGGTTGTACTGCAATCATCATTTAGCGACGAGAAGCAGTTGACGGCGCAACCCACCGGTTGTACCACCAAGGCTTTAAATAAGGGGCTGGACAGCTTCAGAGAAAAGACACGCGAGATCTCCAAGCAATTGCGACAGTGCATGCCTGTACGCTTGCAAGTGGTTCCTGAATTGGCGGGTGAAGGGGACCCGGTCACCTTGAAAATCGAGGCATGGGCCAATAAAAAGCCCAACTCGGCAGTCAAGCTGGACATTTCCTATCTCCTGCCGAAGAATGCAAAAACGCAGGATTTGGCGCTGGCCTGGGAAACGGGTGAACGTGCTGATGGATTGACAAAGTATACGGCTTCGCTGGTGTTGCCGAATGTACCAGTGGGGCAACATTGCCTGAGCTGGACGTGCGACATCGGTGGAGACATCTCGACGTTCTACCGCAGTTTTGCCGTGGCAGGTCCTGGCACGTTGGTGGCAGCCATACATATTTGCAATGGTGTTTTACCGCCTGGTATCGCCACCAACCATTTGCCTCATGATCGCTGGAATCATAATATTACAACCATCTTGGGAAAAATTATGGCTGGGCAGAACATCAATTCGCAGGCGGTCCTATCTTTGACTGACGCGAGCAAGCTTTATCGCCAGGAGGGAATTTCACCGGTTATCACCATTGGTACCGCGAGTTATTCAGGATTGCATCTGAACGATCTGCCAAATGCAAGAATGTTCTCCGCTGAACCCGAAGACGTGCAACAGGCGGCCATGGCGGCCATGCTGGAGATTGGAGAAACGTTAGGGTTTTCTCGGGAACACGCTTCCATTCATGGTTACGAGGTCGGAGCAAGCAGCATCCGCGCCGCTCGTAAAGCCGGCGTGAAAGCGTTCGCCGCTTTATGTGCCTATCAGAATTGGGCGGACGGCGGAGTCTGGTTGATCAACCATAGCGCTCATCCGCTTCAGCCCTATTTTGCCTCGGATGAGGATTTTCGCAAACCAGCGCCGAAGAGCAACAATTCCGTTCTCATGCTTAATCAGCTCAATAAACATGCGTTGACGTTTATGGAACATCAACTGGGTGCCTTTGACACCTGCTTGCTGGATGATGTTGCGACCGGCCCCTTTGCCGGCGGACGTGCGGGGCGTCTGGAGGTGGATGAGATCTACCTTTCCCGGATGTTGGATGCGATTGAGGCGGAAGTACAAGTCCAGGCCTGCCGGAAGGCGCCTTGGTTTCTGGATTTTGGCATCCAAGATTTCAAGTCGCCAACCCGTCCGGTAGAAACCACGCGTGCCAACGTGTTGCTTTTTAATTATCTGCTACGCCGGGTTCGAGAGGGTGCCAATATCGTGTTTTGTGGCCAGCGCGGTCAGATCGATTATTATCAACGTTTCTCCGAGATCCCGGAGACGGTGGGCTATGAACCCAATTGGCAATGTGGCTCCAAAGCGTATGGCTCTGTGCGACATGGCGGAATGTCGGTGGATTATCCAGATGCCATGGAAATTGAGAACGCCCACTACACCGCCTGGTTCAAGAAGTCCGAGGGAATGCTGCCATTCTACCATTGGGACTACACCAAGCCGTGGAATTATCCGGACTGGGGCAATACCCAATTGCCGCGCTACGCTGGAAGTCGTAATCTGCGCTACGACACCGATGACCGTTATGCGATGACGCCAATGATCACCGATATCCGTAAGATGAAGGTGACCCGCGCGGAGAAGGAACAGGACGGTGCGCTGGAAATCACGATGACTTTGGAGACGCCGGTGGCGCTCAAGCAGTTTCCTCTTGGCCTGTGGAATCTTCCCCGCGAATGGAAAGCGGGTGAAGGGTGGTGGAAAGTCGCCAGAGCCAACCGCTTTGTACCGATCCGCGCACCGTACACCGGCAACCTCAATGGCATTTTGGAAGTCGATGCCCAACCGGGGAAGAACGAATATCGCCTGACGATTCCCACGCCCAAGCGTGCCCCGCAGAGCCAGGACATCCTGCTCAAGGCCGTGCATGCCAAGGTCTTCACCCGCGACGGCCAGAGCATGGCCTATCTCTGGCCGATGCAGCCGTGGGAAACCGAGTTTGAACTGACCGTGCCTGAGGGCAAGTCGGTTCAATATTACGCCGCGCCCAAGGGCGAGCGGGTGGATCTTAAGCCCGGCAAACATCGTTTGACCATCAACAAGGAAAGCTGGTCTCGGATCGTCGGGCTGAACAGGAACGAATTGAGCATGGCCTTAGGCGAATAGTGAGGAACGATGACATGAGTATACGACATAAGCAGGGTTTCATACTGGTTGGTATTCTGATGACCAGCGTAACCATGGCCAAGGGGTCAGGGGATGAAGCGCAGAGCACGTCGGCGGCGGTAAAGGTTGTACCGCTTTCGCAAGGCAAGGCAGCCACGTGTTCAAGTCTTTGGGCTGCCGGATATGCGGCTGCCAAAGCCTTTGACGGTGATGATTCGACGCGCTGGGCTGCCGCGGTCAAGACGAATAGCGGCTGGATTGCGGTTGATCTTGGTGCTGAAATGGAAGTAGGAGGCGCGATTATTAAAGAGTTCCTTGCTCCTCGGACGGAACGATTTGCCCTGGAATATCAACAGGATGGACAATGGAAAGAAGTGCTGAACGATCATGCAATCATGGGAGTGAAGAAACTGTTGTTTGCCCCGGTTAAAGCACGCCATTTCCGGCTGAATATTCTTGACTCATGGGATACGCCGACGATCGAAGAGTTCCAGTTATATTCCCCCGAAGACGCGCCGCTGGTTAAAACGGCTATGTCACGCAATCCCAAGGTGCAGTGGTTCGACGAAGCCAAGTTTGGCATGTTCGTGACGTGGGGTCTCTACTCGGTGCTGGCCGGCGAATACAAGGGGCGCAAATGCCAGAGCCCGTACGGGGAAATTATTCAACAGGCATTGCTTATTCCGCAAGCTGAATACTCGGCCATCGCCGACACCTGGAAACCAGAGCGGTTTGATGCGGATGCCTGGGTGCGCCTGGCCAAGGCCTCGGGAATGAAGTACATGCTGTTGACGGCGAAGTTTGTCGACGGTTTTCTGATGTATCCCTCGAAGGTTTCGAGTTTCAATCTTTATGACCGGTCGCCCTGGAAACGCGACCCTGTCAAGGAACTGGAGGATGCCTGCGCCAGGCACGGGTTGAGATTCGGAGTCTATTGGAGTCAGGCTTTTGACTGGCAGGATCCACGTGGCTTGGTTCCAAACAAGGAAGAGCGGGCCAAACGGAATGTCGATCAATACCTTGATGAGGTCGCCATTCCGCAATTCAAGGAATTACTGACCCATTACCCGACGCTGAGCTTCATCTGGTTCGATCTCAAGCCCAAAGAAATGACAGCGGAACGGTCCAAGCGATTTGTTGACATTATGCATGCCCTGCGGCCAGGTATGATATTCCAGAGTCGGCTGGGTTCCGGCGACTATCATGATTATCAGTCCATGGGCGACAATCAAATTCCGAATACAGTATGGACGGGGTGTTGGGAAACCTGCGGAACAATCAACGAGACGTGGGGGTATCGCAAGGATGACCATAACTGGAAAAGTGCTGAAGAGCTGACCTTCAAGCTGGTTGATATTGTCAGTAAGGGGGGTAATTACATCTTGAATGCGGATCCGACAGGAGAAGGTGAGATGCCAGAAGCTACGCAGGAACGCATTCTTCGTGTCGGTAAGTGGTTAGACGTGAACGGCGAGGCGATTTACGGCGCGGGCCGGAGTCCGTTTGGTGAAGAATTTGGTTTTTATCATCATGAGAAGAAAGACGCGAATGGGCAACACAAATTTTATGTGGATCGTGACTGGCGTTGTACGGTGAAACCCTTTGATTGGTGCTGGGGTCAAACAGGGAAACTCTACATTCATATTTTCGAATGGCCAAAAGAAAATTTCCAGCTCAAGGGTTTTATGGGTAAGCTGAAAAAGGCATTCATTTTAGGTGATGCTAAAAGGAAGGCGTTGGAGACGCTTCAAAAGGGGACCGAGCTGACAGTGACTTTGCCAAGAAAAAATAAAGATGATCGGTTTGCGACGGTGCTTTGTTTGGAAGTTGAATAACGCTTGGATGATCCGTGTAATAATGAACTCAACAAGGCAAGTAATTATGCATATTTTTAAAAATCATTTTTTTCAACCAGTGGCGTTGCTAGGGTTGAGTTTTGCTGGGGCTTGTTTAGCGGAAGAATCAAAGACGGTGCAGGGGAATCAAATGAGAGGTAACTCAATTGCTGTTGAGTCGCTGTCTAACGGAAAATCTGTGAATAGTTGTGCCGCGGCGGTGAAGGTTCCCATCCTTTTTGTCACCCACCTGCAATATCGGAATGATCACCACAATACCCATGATTTTTTTCCCGCCGCCAAACATGAGTTCAATGGGGGTGCTTTCATCGGTGGCGGTGCCCTCAAGATATTCGATCCGGTTACACGCCAGCCCCGGACTCTTCTGGAAACCAAAACCGGCCTCATTCGCGATCCGGATCTCGACTTCGCAGCTAAGAAGATCGTCTTTTCCATGCGCCGGGACGCGCAGGACAGTTATCACATCTACGAGATGAACGTGGATGGTTCCGGCCTCAAGCAACTTACCCGGATGACGGATGTGGACGATCTTGATCCCATTTACCTGTCCGATGGGTACATTCTCTTTACCTCCACCCGGGAACCCAAGTATTGCTTTTGCAATCGCCACATCATGGCTAACCTCTATCGTATGCAACCCGACGGTGCCAATATTGTGCAGATCAGTAAAAACACACTCTTTGATAATAAGCCCTCACTCATGGACGATGGCCGAATCCTCTATTCGCGCTGGGAATATGTGGACCGCGAACAATTCACCGCTCAGGGGCTGTGGGTCTGCAATCCGGATGGAACACGCCATCAACTGATATGGGGTAACAACACCGGTTGCCCCGGTGCGGTTCTGGATGGTCACGTCATCCCAGGTCATCTGCAACGGATCGTCTGTACCTTTTCCTCGTGCCACGACAAAGGATGGGGTGCCATCGCGATCATCGATCGCGCGTTAGGAGTGGATGGTCCCCAGGCCGTGACGAAGATCTGGCCAACCGAAGCGCGTGGCTTGATTGATGTGAACGGCGATGCCGATGGGTTCAAGCGGAAATGCGAGCCGAAGTACGAGCATCCCTATCCGCTGAGTGACCCCGCAACCGGGAATTTTGGGCGATATTTTTTGTGCGTGCGCACCATCGGCAAGGAAGCTAAGACCGCCATCGTCCTGCTCGACACCGAAGGCCCGGATGCGGTGCTCTACGAAGAACCGGGCCCACTGGGTTGTTTCGATCCCATTCCGCTTGAGCCCCGGAAAAAACCACCGGTGATTCCTACCGCCCGCACCTACTCGTTGGACGGTGAAGGAACTTTTTACATACAAAACGTCTACAATGGAACACACATGCAGGGAATCGCTCCTGGCGATGTCAAGTATTTACGCGTCGTTGAGACACCGGAGAAGCGGTACTACACCCTAAGGCATACGTGGTCGGCACCGGCCATCAACTGGGTGGAGTTCAATGCCAAGCGGGTGCTCGGCACCGTATCGGTCGAGGAGGACGGTTCGGCATATTTCACCGTTCCGTCTGAGAAGTTTGTGTACTTCCAGCTTTTGGACAAGGACGGCATGATGCTCCAGTCGATGCGCAGCGGGACGTACGTGCAGCCAGGAGAGATGCAGGGCTGTGTCGGCTGTCACGACAACCGGCTTGTCACGCTGGAGACGCATCCGGAAACTTCGCGGGCCATGCGCAAGGCCCCCACTCTACTCGCTGGCCTTTATAAAGACACGGCGAATTTCAACTATCTCTCGAGCATCCAGCCAATCTTGAACAGGCACTGCATCACTTGCCACGACTACGGCAAAGAAGGCGCGAAAAAAGTGGTTTTGGCGGGCGACATAAGCGTCCCGTTCAACGTTTCGTACATGGAGCTCAACCAGAGACTCGGCAGGCCTTATATTGGCAGCATTGGCGCTGGGCCGATTGCCATCCGGCAGGCGAAGAGCTGGGGGTCGCACGCAAGCCAGCTCATCCGCATTCTGCGTCAGGGCCATAAGGATGTCCACCTGTCCAATGATGAGCTCAACACGCTTATCACCTGGACGGACCTGAACGCTCCATATTATCCCTCCTTTGCCGATTCCTATCCTGACAACGTGACCGGGCGCTGTCCGCTCAACGACGCCGAACTGGAGCAACTCCAAAAGATGGCAGGGAACCCGAATCTGATCGAAACACTCCATAATTGGGTGAGCAAAAAACCCGAGCCTTTCTTGAACTTTACGCGACCCGAATTGAGCCCGATATTGAAACAAATCCCAGAAGGATGGAAGGGGGCCGCTTTGGCGATCCTGCGGACAGGTGCTGCGCGTCTGACAGAAAAACCGCGCGCTGACATGCCCGGCTTCAAACTTTCGGGACTGGATGCCTGGCGTGAAGAGAAGTACCAGGAGCGCCGTCAGCAGGAGCGTGTACGGAGAAGCGCCATTGCAGAAGGGAAAAAGGTTTATGATTGATCCCGCGCCCAAAGGCGAGCGCGTGGATTTGCCGCTCGGTAAACATCGTTTGATGATCAACAAGGAAAGCTGGTCGCGGATTGTCGGGCTTGACTTGGATGCACTGCGATCCGGGATCAAAGAGTGAACAGACCTTTAAGTAACAACAATTATCAAGAAACAGTACGGTTATCACAATGAGCACACAAAGACTAATCCTGGCCGGAATTCTGGCCGCCATCATCACCCCCGTCGCTTGGGCGGCGGGCGAGCCGTCAACCAAAGCCGAACCCGCCAAAACGGCGGCTGTGGAGCCGTCTTCAATCGAGATTGAGAAAGTGGAGCCACTGCCGTTATTCCCAAAACCGGAAGCGGGCCAGCCGTTGCGGCAACGCGCGATCCTTCGCCTGAAGAACACCGGCGGTGAACAGCCTGCCATGGCCCGGATCACCGTTGGGCAGGCGGCCCCCTACACGCAGAATATTGGGCCCCTTACAGCGGGCACGAACGCCTGGCCGATTCTGATCTCGGATATCAGCGAACCCACCAGGTTGACGGTCGAAATTCTCTCAGGCGAGGGAGTCAAGACGCTGGCTAAACGGGAGCTCATGTGGAAGCCACAGAAGAAGTGGACTATTTACAATCTCACTTTATCGCATGAGGATCTCGGGTATAAGACCTACCCGCATCGCCTGCGAACCGAAAATCGTCACGAGAATCTCCGACTGGCCCTGAAATATTGCAAGGAGACCGATGGATGGGACAGCGATTCCAAATTTCGATATCAGCAGGAGGTCGCTGAGCCCTTAACGACGTTTCTCAGCAGCGTAGATAATTCGGTGGCCGAGGATCTGGGCCGGCGGGTGGCGGAGGGGCGGATTGGAATCAATGCTTTGCATACGACCGTCAACTCCGAGCAGTTGAGTCATGAGTGTCTGGCCCGTTTGTTTTACCTTGGCCGCCGCCATGTCTGCGATTTGCTGGGAGCGCCGGGCGGGCGAACTGCCATAATCGATGATGTCATCGGGCTGACCTGGCCACTGGCCACCTATTGCGCGGAGGCCGGTGTGCCCTATTTCTTACATGGCCATAACACCTGTGGGGCCTGCAGAGAGTTGGACAAGGGGGTCGCGTATTGGCAAGGGCCTTCTGGCGATGCGCAAGACAAGGTGCTGGTCCGTGCAACTTCTTATGGGTCTTTTGCCCTTAACCCGCCGCGGTTGAAAAATAAGGGGGATACGGTTGAGGGACTGCTTAAATCCTACGGTTGGGTGGGCGAGCCCATTGAGTGGGCGGTTGTTAAGGCGATCTCTGACCCTAATCATTACCCGCATCGATGGCCGTATGACGTCATTCTGTCCCAGGATGGCGGTGATTTTACGATGGCTTCATTGACTCGGGCGGAGATTGTCCGGGACTGGAACGCGAAGTTTGCCTATCCGCGCATGTTGACGGCCACCATGGACATGTTCTTCGATGAGATCAACCGCCAGGTGGACAAGACGAAGATAAAGACGTTTGCCTTGGACGGTAATAACCAGTGGGCGGATCAGGATGCCGCAGATGCCAAGCTGCTCGGCGAGGCGCGCAAAACCGGAGAATTGATTCCGACCGCGGAGAAGTTTGCGACGATCGCCGCGGCTCTGACCCCCGGCGGGTATCCCTGGACGGACCTCTACCAGGCATATCATCGGCTTTTGCAATACCACGAACATTCCAACGGCAGTTCCTGCGGAGCAGTGGGAGGTACGCTGGGTGCCCAGGGGTACGAGACAGAACAGGTGGAGGATCGGGAGATGGTTGAGGACTCCAGCCACTTTGCCGAACGCGCCCTGGCGGACGGGTTGGGGAGAATTGCTGGGGCGATCCTAACCCCGCATAAGAAGACCCTGGTGGTGTTCAATCCGATGAACCGTATGCGGACGGATGTGGTCCAGATTGAAGCCGGCGCCTTGCGGTCTGGCGAAACCGTGGTGGATATGGCCACAGGGCAGGCGTCTGCTCCGCAGCAATATAACGGTGGCGGCGCCTGTTTTATCGCCACCGATGTTCCTTCGGTGGGTTATAAAACTTACGAGATTCGTCCGGGTTCGCCCGTCGCGCAGACTTCGGCAAACGCGTTGCCATCAACCAGCATGGAGAACCGTTTCTACCGCATCGCTTTTGATCCCGTCTCCGGAGCCATTACGAGTTTGTTTGACAAGGAATTGAATGTGGAACTGGTGGACCAGTCCGCGCCGTACAAGTTCAATGAATACCTGTATGAGCGGGTTGAAACAAATGATCAGACACAAGGGACCTCTCCTTCGTGGCATCGCGTGAAGTCAGCCCAGCTTTCAGTATCCAAGAGCGCGTTAGCCCAACAAATGACGATTGTCGCATCGGCAGAGGGGGCAAAGAAGATCGTGCAGAAAGTCACCCTCTTTGACGATGTTAAGCGCATTGATTTTTCGCTGGCACTGGACAAGGCCCCTTCGGACAGGACCCTCGAGGATTACCGTATCAACAATATGAAAGGAAAGGAGGCGGCATACCTGGCTCTTCCCCTGGCAGTCCCGGACTTCCGCATTCAACAAGAACTGCCGGGAGCAGTGGTTGAACCGATCCGTCAGCAGTTCAACGGCACCTGCACTGCGTATTACGCCATTCGCCATTTTACGGATCTGTCGAACGACCGTTTTGGTGTGACGGTTGCGCCGGTGGAATCCGCGTTGGTCGAGTATGGTCGCCCGCGATCCTGTGCGATGTCCCGTCAATTACCTAACGGCGAAAGTGCCTTCGAGAAAGAGATGAAGGTTCCCGACAATAGTCACGTCTATCTCTACCTGCTGAACAACATGTTCACGACCAACATCCGCATCGATCAGCGCGGGCCGCTGTCATTCTCCTGGTCCTTGCGCAGTCATGCCGGTGACTGGAAAGCCGGCAAGGCGGATGAGTTCGGCTGGGACACCCACAATCCGCTGATTGCCCGTGTTGTCAAAGGCCCGCAGACTGGCGTGCTTCCCAGCGGAGGACACAGCTTTATTTCGGTGGATCAGCCCAACGTGGTTTGCACGACGCTGAAGCCTGCCGAATTTAACGGCAACGGTTTCATTCTGCGGTTCGTTGAAACTCAGGGGCGGGCGACGACCGCGACGGCGGCGCTTTCCTGTGTCGATTCGATTACCAGCGCAACAGAGACGGATCTGGTGGAGAACGATAAACCGATGCCGCTTGCCATTACGGGTGGCCGTTCGGTCAAGTTCAGCATGCGGTCGTTCGGAGTTAAGACGATCAGGGTTCTAGTCGCGCCGGATGAGAAAGGGTTGCGGGTTGCGGACCTAAAGGCGGAGGCCGTATCCGATATGCAGGTGTCTCTAAAATGGACGGCGGACCAGAAGACCGCGCGTCAAATCAGCCGGTACAATGTGTATCGAGGGACAAAAGAGGATTGCAAGCCGACCCTGCTCAATCTGGTGGCCCGGGTTCCTAACGCTGAATATCTGGATCAGCCGCAATTGCATATCGGCAGCTGGATCAACAACCGTCTGGAGCCGCAAACCACCTACTACTACCGGATAGCGGCGGTTGATCGGGGGAACAACCAAGGGCCGTTATCCGCGGCGGTGAAGGTGCGCACACTGAAATCGTCTGAGAAGAACATGGCGCCGCTGAGAATCGAAAGCGTGAAGGCAATCCTGGTGAGTCCGTTAAGTTCATACAACTTTGTCAACTTGCTGTGGCGGACGAGTTGCGAGTCCGATGTATCCCGTTATGAAATTCACCGTTCGACGACGCAGGGATTCGCGCCTTCGGAGGCGACGCGGTTGGCCGTGTTCACCGACAAAGACCAAAGGGCCTACGACCACCTGATGTTCGCGGACAAGACCGTTGCCGCGGCTACTATATATTATTATCGAATCTGCGCTCTTGACGATGCGGGACGGACGGGTGGGTTCTCGGATGAAGTGTGCGTCAGAACAAAATGAGAAACAGGGCTGTGAGAGCGAAAGCGGAGAGCGAGTCCATGAGAGACCCGCGCTGTTTATTCAAAACTTCCGTAACCCAAGGATTCAGCCCATTTTACAGGAGACTGAGGATGACAACGCGAGAAAGAGTTTTGGCGGTATTGAACGGCCGGCAGCC
>JBAXOG010000171.1:0-10717 GCA_037133395.1 bacterium
ATGGGTTTGTTTTCTGGATTATCGTTATTCTTGGAATTGATTCCTTTATAACTTTTCTGACGCGCATGTTGCATCTGCGTCGTGCGCAAATTGACTATGCTGACTTCATCAAGGGAGTTTGTAATGTTCTTAACAACGGAAACGTAGATGAAGCCATTATGATTTGCGAAGAAACGCCTGGACCTGTTGCGGCAGTCGTTCTGACTGCAATTCGACATCGTCATGCAGACAGTGATGCTTTACGCGAAGCCGTGGACAATGCGGGGCGGGCAGAAATTTCTCGCATGGAGCGTCGTCAAGCCGCTATAGCCATTACCTGCCAAATCGCCCCCCTGCTCGGGTTACTCGGAACATTATTTGGAGTACTCAAAATTGTGCAAGCTGCCCATGCGCAGGCTCCGCTTGTGCAAAGCGTAGACCTTACCTCTGGGCTCATGCAGGCACTCGTGTCAACGATTACGGGGTTGTTAGTCGCCATTCCCTGCCATGCCATGTATGCGATTCTCATGGTGAGAATTGAACGCATTGTGATTGATATGGAGGCTGCTGCCGCTGAAATAGTTGCCTACTTGACGAGCAGTGATCCGACCACGAGGATGACCGATGAAGAAAAATGATTCCATTCGTTGGATACAAAGTGTCCGCATCCATCGGGGCGTGTACCGCTTTGGAGGTCCATGGGCGCAGGCGATACTTTTTTCAGTCCCATGGATTAATACGCTCATTCTGATCGTATTGTTATATGTTTATCATCAACGCCTTGCCATATCACCTGGCATCGTTTTTGATTTACCTTCCGCCCCTTTACGAGAAGGTTCGCATACGGGTTTAACAGCCTTGATGTTTGCGGTAACGCAAGAATCCATGGTCAGGGATGAAGCGTTGGTGTTTTTTGATGACGCTCGTTATATGGTTCAGGATGACGAACAGATGTCCGCCCTTGCTGAGCAGATCCGGTTACGAATGAAAAACTCCGATAATAGAGATTTTTTGTTACTTGCTGACAAGCGTGTTTCGCATGGTGACATTATGCGGTTTGTAACTATTTTGCGCAAAGCAGGTGTTTCAAAAGTAAATGTTGCCGAGAAACCAGAATAGCATGCCTCATTCAATGACACAAACGATGACGAATATATACAAACAAAAACCTTTGCGTTATTTGTGGCCTATCGTCATTATTGTTTGTCTTGTCGCAGCACTATGGGCTCAGTTTCCTTGGAACCTAAATAATGTGCCTCCCCAATCAGCATTCAACGCACAACGAACTTCGCCAGCGGTAGCTTATACAACAATCGACGAGGCAAGTATAAATCAACTTGTTAAACGGGCGGCATCTGAATGGATGCTTGGTTCCAGGGCAAAGGAAAAGAGACGATCTATTGATCTTACGACTTTGGAGACTAGCCTGGAAGCCCCCCCCCCTATCTATCTTAATAAAGGAAGTGTCATTCCTACAGAATGGAAGGCGGAAGATGTTTCACAAGTCGCAGTCAATACGCCTTCTATTGCCGCACCCGAACGTAACAAATTTCAAAGTCAAATATTCGTTATTCCGAAACAAGATGTTTTAAATGCTCGTCTCTCTTCTTCCTTGCTAGCCGCAAAGTTCGAGTTTCATTTCTTTGAGGATGCGCTCAAAACCATCACGTCTCCTTCCGGGCAGTGTCGGTTTTATGTAGAATGTAATGCGGCAGGAGATGTTGAACACATTTTGCGATTATCTTCTACCACGCGAGATGCTTCTATTTTTGAACGAGCACTTATGCTTGGAAAAGCAAAAACTCCCGTTTCTGGCTGGGTAGACATTGAATGGATGACTGGAAAATGAAGACACATCGAACCGTCAGATTCCTTCTTTTGATTTTTCTGCTTGCGGCCGCATTCGCCATTTATACCGTATTTCATCTGCCTCTTTTCCGCAATCCAACTGAAAAGAAGATCCCAACAAAGAGTTCTCTCAATCACCCTGTGAAGCCAACACCTGTACTTTGGTGTATTCCTGTTTCAGCAACGGTTAATAAACCCACAGCCTTGCCTTGCGGTTGGTTGGTCACGGACACCCATGGACTCATACTATCGCTTACCGAAACTGGAGATATCCGATGGCAAGCATCCTACTCAAATCATGTATGGCAGGCATCGTCCGTTGTCGATAACGAGACGATTTGTGCGATCACCCGCAAAGGAAAACTCGTCTTGTTTGAGACAATAACGGGCGTCATTAAATGGTCAGTAGAAACCGAGGTGTCCTGTCTGCATCCGCCACTTGTTGAGATGCTGAATCAACAACGGGTGATTATTTTACTTTCCCAGGATGACGGAACGCTCGTATGCGTCAATGCCCATGACGGCTCTTTCCGTTGGCGTAGTCCGGCAACAAGTCGCTCCGATGGCCCCCCTATTCGCGTGGGTGATTTTATAGCGTATGGAAATTGTGATGCCGCAGTCCATCTCTTTTCAATTACGAACGGATGTCTCAAAGGATCCATTCAACTTGCGGAAGATGAACAAGTTGCTGGTGGTGTTTTGCGCCTTACCGATGGAAGGTTGATTGTTGGCACACGTAGCGGAAAATTAGCGATGCTGGACACCTTGCGTATGCGATGTGTCTCGCGTGTAACAGTCTCTGATTCGGAAGCTTTTGCAACGCCTGTACAGATTGGAACGAATCGCATTTTTATGCCAGTGTCGGAAGGCCGTATGACTTTTTGGAAAATTGAGGGTGATCGTCTTATTGCCGATACTGGGGTGCAACTCGCATCTCAATTCGACGAAACGTGTGTTGTCGACAACATCTTTTGGGCCATTGCTCAGCATTCTGTATATGGAGTGCGCACAACTGATCCCTCGCACCGGATACAGTATGAGCTGGGGGATAACCTCCATGGAATTGCCCCTAGTTGCTTTGGAAAAACTGTCGTGATTGCAGATGGCGAACTTGTTTGTGTGAAAGGATTTTGACCATGGGTACTTCAGGTGGTGCAGATATAACGCTCTCTCGTGTTTCCCGTACATTTATATCGGCAAACACCTCCCCAGCCCCAGTTCTACGCGGGATTGACTTGCATGTCGCATCAGGAGAGACCCTTGCGGTTACAGGTGCATCAGGATCGGGGAAGACAACACTTCTCCAAATTATCGGAGCACTGGATACTGCTGATTCGGGTGAAGTCCGAGTGAATGGCCGCGACCTGGGTTCTTTAGATGAGCCATCACGCGCAACATTTAGGAATCGCGAAATCGGCTTCGTCTTTCAGTCGCATCATTTGTTACCCCAACTGACTGCAATCGAAAATATTCTCGTACCTGCTTGGGCCACGCATCATTCGCAAAAAGATGAACATCAAGCGAGGGCACATTCCTTGCTCGATCGTATGGGCCTATCCAATCACAGCAGCCACTTTCCTGGACAACTTTCAGGAGGGGAACGACAACGTATTGCTCTCGCTCGCGCGTTAATAATGAAGCCTTGCTTGATACTCGCGGATGAACCTACAGGGGCATTGGATTACGACACTGCTCAACAACTTATTGATTTATTGCTGGAATGTAACCGTGATGAAGGCGCAACCTTAGTCCTTGTGACACATTCACGAGATTGCGCCATGCGCATGTCACGACAGGTTGGACTTCGAAACGGTATTATTAATTTATAAACAAGCAAACAAAGGGAAATAACATGAACGAATCAGACATTCTAAAAATGATGGAAGACACAGGAGCCTTGTTGACGGGCCATTTTGAGCTTCGTTCGGGACTTCATAGTAATCGTTTCTTTCAATGTGCAAATGTTTTACGCTATCCCCGCATTGCGGGTCAGCTTTGTGATGAATTGGTCAGGCGTATGAACGCAGAAATAAATATCGGGAAAATCGATGGTGTCATCTCGCCTGCTCTCGGAGGTATTTTAGTTGGACACGAGGTGGCCCGTGCGATGGATGTAAAATGTGTATTTGCTGAAAAGCAAGATAACAAACTCATCATGCGTCGTTTCACCTTAAAAGCAGGTGAACGCTATGTCGTTGCTGAGGATGTCATCACGCGCGGTGGACGTGTCCAGGAAACCATTGACATCGTAAAGGCTGCTGGCGCTGAAGTGGCTGCTGTCCTGGTTCTGGTTGATCGTAGCGCCGGACAGGCTTCCTTTGGCTATCCGACGTTGTCGTTGTTGAAGATGGCACCCGAAGTTTGGAATCCTGCGGAGTGTCCGCTGTGTGCGAAAAAAACGCCGTTCGTCCATCCGGGATCCTAAACAATTTATCCAATACCCTGAACGGAAAGCACGCACAGCAGATGCCTTGCCGCATCTGCTTCTGCTTTTCGTTTTGAGCGGCCAGTACCTGTTGCTTCGTATCCCCCTTTGACGCTCACGCGGACGGTATACACGGGTTCATGAGCGGCACCAGCGGAATCTGTCATCTGATAGACTGGAGAATCAGTCCACCCATGATGCTGGCAAATGGCCTGTAAATAGCCCTTCGGATTATTTGCCCAGTGATTTGAAGGGATATCCTCCAGCTTCTGTTGAAGCAGGGTTTGAAAAATCTTGGATACTGCAGGTAGCCCTCCATCGCACCAAGCTGCGCCAAATACGGCTTCCAACCCATCTGCCAGTAATTTCTCTTTATCAACACCCCCTGTCGTCTCGTCGCTGATCCCGATGCGCATATAAGCACCGAGTCCAATTGCACGCGCTGTCATCGCTAATGCATATCCGCTCGCAAGATGACTGCGTTGTATGGTTAAGACCCCTTCTGCGTGCTGGTCATATTTATGATATACATGTTCCGCCGCGAGTAAGCCAAGGACTGCATCCCCTAAAAACTCAAGTCGTTGGTTGTCTGCTTGCAGGCAAAGACCATGCGTTGCACGATAAGAAGGTGCTGTCAACGCGCGATTCAAAAATGTTTTATCAACAAAGGTATATCCAATCTTTTCTTCAAGTTCCGTGAGTAGATTTTCGTTATCATTCATAAGTGATGTTTCCTGCTAATGCTTCCAAAGTCCAGGTCAAAGGATACATTTTTTCAGTATACCAAAGCAACGAGAAATAAAGTCCAATCGGCGCTGGTTTGGGATCAAGTCCCTGCTTAATAAGCCAAAGACAACCTTGCCTCACTGCACGTTGAGCCGATATCTTTTCTTGCCCTTTCAGGGCAATAACCGCCAACGCCGTCTCTTCGTTCGTTCCTTGCGGACCAGCACCCCATGAGCCATCAACATGTTGCTGATGGAGAATCCATGAAATGCCCAATGATAAAATCTCTGTAACACCAAATGCGGTATAACCATTTTTAATCACTTGCTGGAGAGCGTCGACGACACGTGCGGTACCCACCACAGGATTACAACACCCTTCTGCTTCTTGATGTCCAAACCACAACGGAAACCAGCTTCCATCCTTCTTCTGTTGACTTTTGAGATAAGCTAAAAGACGATTCAGTTTGTCTTCTTCGATCTCACACTGCTCTCGCCACAGGACACAAGCCAGTAATGCATGTGCAGAAATATCAGGGCAACTTCGATCAAAAGGTAAACGTCCCCAACCTTTACAAAAGGTGGGCATCCCTCCATCATGATTCTGTAACCCCATCAGCCATTGAATTCCGGCTCTAATGTCTTTAAACATATTGAGGGTAACACCATGCTGTTGCAAGTGATATAACGCAATTAAAGCCGCACTGGTGTCATCAGCATCGGGAACACCCCCAGCGCAATCTGTCCAGGCCCAGCCGCCTGGTTGCGCACCGGTATAAGGGTGGACATGCTTTTGTTGTCTTTCGATAATCCAATGAGCCAGCCTTCGTTTTTCATGAAGCGGAAAATCATCAGTCCCCTCTTCAGTATTCAATAACGCACGCGTAGTAAGGCTTGTAACCCATGTACGTAAATTTGTGTCAATCGCATAACTGCCATCTGGACGATACGATTGTTTTAAAAATGCTTTCGCTCGACCGACAACTGGATGCGAGGTATATCCGATTTTTGTCAGAGCAATCGCGACAAAGGCCGTCAACGGTATGGCATCTAAAAAGCCTCCGTGCAGCGGTTGTAATTTTTCGAGCTTTCTCAATAACGGGGGGGCAACAATTTTCCACCAGGACGGTAATTTATGAGAGGCTGCCGCGCAACTTGAACGACACAACCCAATCGCAATTAAGGCGGGTAGAGCATAGCTCACGACTTGTATCCGAAAAAATCGATAAAGGGATTGAGGCAACAAAGCCAGAATAAATGGCAGAGACGGGATCGTTGGCCATACGCGATCATCGTTTTCACAAATGGCAATAAAGGTTAATATTGGAATCGCAAATGTGCGGTCCTTTTTATAGATTTGACTGAGCGCCTGTACCAGTCTCGGAAATTCCATCCCACCTGTGCGTATCACAACCCAATCGGTGGCACGCTGAAGAACGACCTGGAAATCAATTGCCCCGTATTTTTTTTGAACCGTACACAATGCAGCACGTGCTATAAGTGTTGTACTGATATTAGATTGACTTGTCGGAGTATCCCCCCATCCCCCGTCTTCATTTTGATGTTTTTGGAGCCATTGTGCCGAAGATAATAGCTGCTCCTCCGATTGCTCTCCCATCAAAGCAACAAGCGCTAGTGCTGTACTTAAGGCACTTGAAGAAAGTTCACCTGTCCATACGCCTGTTGAATCATCGCGTAGGCTCAATAGCTTTCTACGTAAGGAATGGACAAATTGTGTCTGAACATCACTCATAAAATAAGTAGGTCGATAGTAGCGAAACTATCGACCTTCGAACAGTCTTATTTATTAAAAACCTTGAATTATGATTGTTCCCCAATCCCCCAGTTTTCAACAACATAATCCATGTCTTTATCGCCACGTCCGCTCAGATTAACAAGAATGGATCCCGTCTTCATTTCACGGGCTTTATCAAGAGCAAATGCGAGAGCATGAGCACTTTCAATTGCTGGAATAATACCTTCACTGCGGCATAACGCAAAGAACGCATGTTTGCATTGATCATCGGAACACGTCACATAATTAACGCGACCTGCATCCTTAAGATAACAATGCTCAGGTCCAACACCTGGATAGTCGAGCCCGCTGGCGCAGGAGTACACCGGTGCCGGGGAACCATCTTCGTTCTGCAATAAATAACATTTGAAGCCATGAATAATGCCTTCATGACCATACGACATGGTCGCCGCATGATCGCCAAGTGCCGGACCTTTGCCCAAGGGCTCAACGCCATAGATGTCCACAGGATCATTCAAGAACGCGGTAAACAACCCCATCGCATTTGATCCGCCACCCACACAGGCACAGATAGCATCCGGCAGTTGCCCAGTCATATCCAAAAATTGATCTCTTGCTTCGATTCCAACAACCTTCTGGAAGTCACGTACCATTAAGGGGAAGGGATGAGGTCCAACAACAGATCCGATGCAATATATGGAGTTTTCAAAATCGGCAAGATAGGCTACGAAAGCCGAATCAACGGCCTCCTTGAGCGTCCGAAGACCAAACGAAACAGGAACAACCTTTGCACCTAACAATTTCATACGTGTAACATTCGGCGCTTGCTTTACAATATCAACTTCGCCCATGTGAATTTCGCATTCCAGTCCAAAGTACGCTGCCGCCGTCGCAAGCGCGACGCCATGCTGTCCAGCACCTGTTTCAGCAATAAGCTTTTTCTTACCCATAAACTTCGCCAACAAGCCTTCTCCCATGCAGTGATTAATCTTGTGCGCCCCCGTATGGTTCAGATCCTCACGCTTTAAATAAATGTGAGCTCCTCCATTTTTCACCGATAAATTTCGCGCATGATACACAGGGGTGGGACGTCCTTGAAAGGTCTTCCGAATGCTTCGCAGTTCTGCAATAAAAGCCGCATCATTCGAAATTCGCTTATAGGCTTCGATAATTTCAGCAAAGGGTTTTTCGAGTTGTGGAGGAATAAACATGCCTCCGTATTTACCAAAAAAACCCTTTTCGTCAGGATCTTGACCAAATTTATTACTCGTTTGCATCGTCATCTTGCCTTCCTTTTAATTTGCAAATTGATTCCTTGAAGATTCATGTATCTCTGAGTAGAAACAGGATACCATCTCATAACTACAGAGACAAGCCAGAATTTAATGTTTTGGTTTTGTCTAAAAATGCTGCAAAAGTGTCTAATGTTTTTTACGCAAATGCCGCTAATTTTCGCTGATGGCTATGAAAGCAGTATCAATCTGCGCGTCTATCCATTCCGCCGTCCGTGTATCCACGGGTGAGGCGGATGAGATAGACGCGCAATCTCATTGCGGTTTTTGCGGTTAATTCAGGAAACAATTTATACGTTGAATAGGAAGTGCATCACATCGCCATCTTGAACAATGTATTCTTTGCCTTCCACACGCATGACACCCGCCGCTTTAGCACCGGCTTCACCATTGAGGCGAACGTAATCGTCATACGCAATGACCTCAGCGCGAATGAATCCACGTTCAAAGTCGGTATGAATCACCCCTGCGCATTTAGGCGCACTCCAACCACGATGGAAGGTCCATGCGCGAACTTCTTTAGGACCTGCCGTAAAATAACTTGCAAGCCCTAACGTATGGTAAGCCATGCGAGCTGTCTGATCCAGTCCGCCTTCTTTAAGACCATAAGAGGCGAGAAAGTCATCACGCTCAGCATCGGACAAACCAGCTAACTCAGCTTCCATTTTTGCCGAAATCACGACAACATCACATCCCTTAGTGGCTGCATACGCTTTGACGCGAGCAACCTGTTCATTCTCGCCCGAAAGATCGTTTTCCCCAACATTGGCGCAATAGATGACAGGCTTATCGGTCAGCAATTGCAATTCAGTCAATGTATTCAATATAGGGTCGGCTTCGCCACGCGGAAAAGTACGTGCCGGTTTTTCGTCGTTCAAGTGCTTCGCCAATAACTCCATCGCTTCGACTTCTTTCCTCAAATCCTTATCTGACCGAGCCATGCGACCGACACGGTCGATGCGCTTTTCAAGCGATTGCATATCCGCAAGAATCAGTTCTGTCTCGACAATTTCAATATCGCGAATCGGGTCAATGCCACCCTCAACATGCACCACATCGTCATCAGCAAAGCAACGCACCACTTGCAAGATAGCACTGCACTCCCGAATGTTGGCCAGGAACTTATTTCCGAGTCCCTCACCCTTACTTGCACCACGTACAAGGCCTGCAATGTCGATAAAATCAACAGTCGCCTTGACGATCTGTTCTGGCTTTGCGATTTTTTCAAGCGCAGTCAATCGGATATCCGACAAAGGAACCGTTGCCTTGTTGGGCTCAATGGTACAAAAGGGATAATTAGCCGCTTCAGCATTTTGAGCGCGCGTCAATGCATTAAATAATGTTGATTTTCCAACGTTCGGAAGCCCAACAATTCCAACTCCAAGTGCCATAATATAATCCTCTGCCTGTTTAGTCTTAAAAGAAGATTTCAGTATAACAAGATAAAAGATTCAAAGACATATCTAATTGCCGAAGCATCCAGTTTAGTTATCGTGAAAACGAAAAGGTTACTGAGCCCTGATGCGCTCAAGTGC
Source organism: bacterium (assembly GCA_037133395.1). Lineage (GTDB taxonomy): Bacteria > Verrucomicrobiota > Kiritimatiellia > RFP12 > UBA1067 > CAIZQW01. Next base: position 9,561 of record JBAXOG010000171.1, read on the forward strand.
AAGACTCATCTCTTTCACACGATCAGGATTTACAGATGCTAAATTATTGGTCTCGCTTAGGTCAGTACCCAGGTTGAAAAGTTGCCCTGAGACAGGATGCTGATCCTTCTTCTTTCCAATCCCCGATTTATTATTATTTTCACGTTTGGGCGATCTCTTCATTGCAAGAACGTTGCCAGGAATATATTTCCATTCGCCCTGCCGCAACGCAAGTCCTGTACCGCTATTATTTTGTTCAACCAGAAAGTCACGAATATTTTTCTCTGTTTTCACGCCGAGCAAGTGCGGCAGTACATTGACACTATCAGGCCCCTCTTTGTCCGCAAGTTTTTGTCCTGTCAGGGCTGCAAACGATGCCATCAAGTCAACTTGGCATACCAGTGCATCCGAGACACCTGGCTCAACACGTTTGGGCCACGACACAATAAACGGAACGCGCGTTCCGCCTTCATAGAGCGACCCTTTTGTGCCTCGCAAGACGCCATTAAAAGCATGTCCATTGTTGGTCTCAACTGTTCCGCTGTTGACCTTGTCAGGTCCGTTCGTATCCAGGACACCGCCGTTGTCACTCGAAAGGACAATCAGTGTCTTCTCTCGAAGCCCAAGCTTTTCAAGAGCATCGACGATCTGCCCGACGGTCCAGTCAAACTCCATGATCGTATCGCCACGCGTGCCACACTCGCTCTTGCCTCTGAATTGTGCATTCGGAACACGCGGCACATGGATGTTGTGTGTTGCCAGATAGAGAAAAAACGGCTTTTCCTTGCTGCGTTCAATAAAGTCGATTCCCTTCTTCGCAATCACAAGAGACATTTCATCATCTTTCCAGAGCGCAGCTTTCCCTCCGGTCTGTTTCCCGATGCGCGGGACACCATTCACAAAAGAATCGGGGGCACCGCGATTGACACTGTAATCCAAAATAATCGGATCTGCCGGATCAAGATTAACAACCTTCCGGTTTTCGACCCATACGCAAGGAGTACGATCACCCGTAGCAGGAAGGAGCCAGGCATAGTCAAAACCGATATCCAGAGGCCCAGGCTTGATTTCCACATTGTAATCCGTAGGTGTTTTGCCAAGACCCAGGTGCCATTTTCCAACAACACCTGTTGAATAGCCTGCACGTTTCATGACCTGGGCGATCGTGGTGTGCCCCT
>JBAXOG010000172.1:0-10265 GCA_037133395.1 bacterium
CGGCCTCTTTCAGGCGGATATCCGCTGACGAAGCGCCGACGTGGATCTCAAATTCTCCGGGCTCGATTGTCCACTTCTTCGTGGCGGAGTTCCAGAAACGGAATGCCTCGGACCCCAGTTCGATCTCCACCCGTTGCGAGTTTCCGGGCTCGATATGTATCTTCTGAAACGCTTTCAGTTCCTGTGGCGGACGGGGCACGCTGCATACCTTGTCGCTCACATAGACTTGCGCCACTTCGGCCCCGGGCCGCTTCCCGATGTTTTTCAGCGTGAAGCTCACCGTCGCCTTCTGTCCCTTCACGTCCACCTTGAGATTCTCGTACGCGAAGGCCGTATACCCCAGACCGAAACCGAACGGGTAACGCACTGGAATCTTCTTCGACTCGTACCAGCGATGGCCAATGAAAACGCCTTCCGAATACTGCACATTGTGCACATAATAGGATTTCTTATCATCCGATGCGAAATACTCGCCCTTGACGTAACTACCGATATAGTCAGTTGCAAAAGGCCTGTCCTTATCGGGCTTCGGATCCAGTACGGCGAATCCGGGTGAATCCTCGATGCGGTTCTCGATAGTGAACGGAAGCCGTCCCGAAGGATTCACGATGCCCGTGAGAACGTCCGCTAAAGCCGCAGGCCCGGACTGTCCGCCGAACATCACATACAGGATCGCAACCGCTTTGTCTGCCCACTCCATGCGCACGCCGCAGCCCGAGGTGACACAGACGACCGTCTTGGGATTGAGCTCCGTGCATTTCGTGATGAGCTCATCATCCGGAAGAACAAAACGCGTGTCCCGTCCCTCGCCCTCGCCCGCGAAGCCTGTAAAGAGGACAACCCAATCCGCACTCCGGATCTGCGCATCCTCCGGCTTCTCAACACACGACACGTCAGCATCCGCGAAATACTCCTTCAGCGTCTGCGTGTATGTTTTAAGATTGTATCCCTTCACATGTCCAGAGCCGTCTCCGCCCAACTCCACGCGTTGCGCGAAGTTGCCTGCGACAAGAATCTTCTTGCCCGCCTGCTGCCGTGCCAACGGCAGCGCGCCGCTGTTCTTCAGAAGCACAATGCCCTCCTCGTTCACACGTGTGGCTGTCTGCTCCCACTCCGGCCGCTTCTTCTCAACACGCTCGTCCCTCTGCGGACGCTCGTAGAACCCCGCGAAAATACAGGCGGCCACAATGCGCCGCGCCATGCGGTCAATGTCGGGCGTTCCGAAAACCTTCTCCCTGTCTTTCTTGAGCGCCCCGCCACCGGGCATCTCCAGATCGGTCCCGGACTGCGCGAGCTTCACGCCGTCATACGTGGAGATCCAGTCCGTCATGCTGATGCCTCTGAAGCCCAAGGTGTCACGTAGCAGGTCGGTATTGACGAAGCGGCTCTGTCCCGCCCATTCGCCATTGAGCTGGTTGTAGCTGGTCATGACCGCGAACGCGCCAGCCTCGACACCTTTACGGAACGGTTCCATGTAGACCTCATGCAGCGTCCGCTCGTCCATCTGCGAATTGCTTCCCCGACGGTGGAACTCGATCTCGTTCGCGATAAAATGCTTGAGCGTCGCGCCGGTACCTGCGGACTGCAAACCGCGCACATAGTTCTCCACCAGGTTTCCGGTCAGCACCGGATCTTCGCCCATGTACTCGAAATTACGGCCGCCCGCCGACACACGGTAGAGGTTCATGCCCGGTCCCAGCAGGACATGCGTTCCGCCGGAATGGCACTCCTCACCAATGGCCTGACCGTAAGCCTTGGCCAATTCCGTGTTCCACGTCGCGGCCAGCAGCAGCGTGCAAGGATGCGCCACGGTCCGCGCGTGGCGCGAGCCCACCGGACCGTTGCCGTTGTTGATCCCGGAACTGGCATCCGTGAAATTGATCCCCGGAATGCCCAGGCGCATGAAGGCCGGCAACCCCAGATGACCGTCCCCGCAGACCAGCGAGAAGCGCTCCGCCGGTTTCATCGCCTCAACCAGTTTTGCTGCCTGTTTCTCGGCCTCGTCCCGCGTGTCCGGCTTCTTGAGCAAGTGGGCGTACTGTTTGGACTCTTCAAGCAGTTTCTCACGCCAGCCCATGACCGAGCCGGACTTCAACGGGTCTATCAGGTTTGAACCGCGATTATCCACAAAGACATCATCGACAAACAGATCGGTCAGCCCATTATCGCGCGCCTTGAGCACGCCCACGCCGGTCAGCATGCCCGGCTGATAAGATGAAGAGGACTCCATCGCGCAGCGCACCTCAACCGGCTCCCCGGACACACCCTCCTCCTGGAGAAAAGCTTTTGACAATCCTCCCGCATCTGCCGGACGGTTGTCCACCACCAGCCACAAGCGATACCAGCGGTTACGCCTGACAGGCAGAGGCTTGCCTTCCGTCCGCATCTTTCCAAATCCCGTCAAAACGCTCTCCTTGCCTTGAATCAGCACGCCGACACGCGGGTTGCCCGCATGAAGCCGCTGTTCCGTCACGGCAATCTTCACATGAATGGGTTCCACCGGCGTCTCGCCTCGTGTGGAGCCCAACGACTTGTCGAGCCCGCTCTCGATCAGGAACCGCAGAAAGACCGTGCCGGTTTTGCCCAGCTCGATCGCCAGAGCCCCAGTCTGGAACAGGATGTCATGCTCTCCTAATTTTGTCTCGTTCTGACGATGCAGGCGCGCAGCCTGATTCCCTGCGGCCAGCGTGTCGGCACACACCGTCACCTGCGAGACCTTGGCATCGGCGGCCATCCACCCGTTTGCCTGCATCGGCAACAGATCCGGCTGATAACTTTGAAAATCGTCAACCTTCACCCACTCACTAAAACCCAACACCGGCAGCAGCAGCCCCAACACTATCATGTTCGCTCTTGTCATCGTCCCCCCCCTGTTTTGTTTTATTAACTGTCTCCTAAACCCGCTTCATTGATGACGCAAATTTATCAGAAAATCACTTTGGCCGCTATCCCCCAAAACAGGGGGTATGGGGAAGAGAGACAAGGAGGAGGTTGCAAGGAGGAGGGAGGAGGTTTGAGGGAGGACTGAGTGACGAATTGACTGATTGACTGATTGATTTATTTGGCCTTCCCTGTCAACCTGTCCTCAGCAATCAATCCGTCACTCGGTCAACCAGTCAATACGTCCTCAGCTCACCCCATTGCCATTGGTGTACCGCCTTCAGGCGGTTCCTTCCCATTGTACGTTGTCCCGTTGCACGTTATTGCTTTTAAACAGACACCTTCATGGCGTCGGCGTCATCATCCGAAATGTGACGGCGCCATCCGGCACAGCCACTAGCAAGCGAGCAGACTGTGCGGGAAGAGATTTGATCACGTAATCGCCTGAGTGAATTCCCAGGTCCTCATCGGTCCAGAAGTCCTTGAGACGGGAGGGTTGTTTCAAATGTAGAGTCCGGCTGGCTGAGACATTATCCCAGTTGAACGCATAGTAATATTGCCGGTCCCCAAGGTCCGTGACTCCGGTTTTGAACGTGAGATCATCGAATATGGCACTCTTGCCTGTAGGCGGAGCGAGCTTGTCCAAGATTGCGATCTCTGCATCTCCCAAGTCTGGGATTTTGTCGCCCGACAGAATCATCCCGCCGCAGGCATGGATGATTGAGGCATACAAGGCGCGGACGTTTGGAGGAAAAGGCTGGTTGGGCTTTTCGTAGCTCCCAGCCAACACGACGCAATCGGGATCGAGCACCCAGAGCTTACCGTTCTGCCAGCCCCGGCTGAAGTTCTCCAATGCGCGGGCCTTGAACGATGCAAACTTTCGGCTGACATCCATGCCTGTCCGCATCACGTTGACGAGTCCAAACGAGGGCCACATCGGCGCATTACAGCCAAGGATGATCGCATCCGGACCGGCACCGCGGAGGACCGCTTGCATGCCGCGACGATACGCTTCGACCCGGGTTGCCTTGGGGTCAAAGTGCTTGCCGCCATGAATCGCGCCCCAGAAGTTGGCGTCCAGTTTGAAGTAGGTGATTCCGTAGTCTTTCCGATAAGTCAGGAAGACATGCTCCAGCCATTTTTGCGCCTCTGGATTGGACCCATCCAGAGCGGCCCATGGACCGTTTTTCCAGCCACCAAAGCTTACCGTGCCGGAATTGAGCGGCATGCCGTCTTCTCCCTTCACGAACCAGTCGGGATGTTGCTTGAGCACCTTGGAGTCTTTAATGGATGCAACAAAAGGCCCCACCCAAAGCCCGGGCAACAGACCCCGCTCCCGGATCGCATCGCATGTCTGACGCAAATTACCCCACCATGGAGCACACTCCAAAAGATCGCCTTCCACAGTATAGCCTTCATCGATCTGCATGAACTTCAACCGGGGAAGTTTTGTGCCAAAGAAAGTCGCTGCTTCGGTGAGAATTTTCTGGTTCCCTGCCCCGCCGACACCGTACCAGGTACACCAACCGGTCTGCTTTTCCAATGCCGGCTGCTGCAGCGGTGGATGATTCTGGTTGATTCGCTCGGCCAGCTTTTGCAACAACTCGTTGCGATTTTCTCCCGCCATGGCGATGAACTCTTCCAGTTTCCATGTTTCCCCTGGCGCAAGCTCCAGTCCTTCGGGATCGACTGACACGCGGAGTTGTTTTTTATCGCAGGAAAACCGGCCGATAAACCGGTTGCAGGAAGTAAATCCCAGCAGGATATGTCTCTGCGGATCGAAATCCAAAGTAATCATCCCATAGGCGGTGGGCAATCCGTCCGGCTCGGGGATTTTGTAATGCCGGAGATCGGAATAAGAGCCGTAAGAGGCCATCCGCCCCAGAGTGCCGCCGAATTGGCATAATTTTTGGAATCCTTCACCATAGATGGGTGTGGCAGGGTCGAGTTGATGTTCGGCCATGTCGAAGAGGATAATGTTCTTGAGCCTCACCGGTTCGCTGCCCACATTGGTGATGGAAAAAGCGCACCTCTGCCCATCCCATTTCCGGGTGAGTGTCACGCGACCAGCATCGAGCACGTTGCCAACAATATCTTCAATCCGGGAGGGCGCTGCTTTCAAGTGGTCCAGAAAAGCTGTCTCCGAATAGAGATTTGCTATTGGTTTGCCATCCATCCCGTCCGGCAGAATGACATCCGCCCTGCGCGATTTGGGTTCCACAGACCAACTCACCAGCTTGCCGCCGCGGACTTCGCCGCTGACCACGGTTTTGCCCGGAGCATGGAGGCGGAAGCGGACATCCCATTCCTTGGGCCAGGCCGGCAGTAGATACAGCTTGCCGACACTCTCTTGCAAGAGCATCAACTGCAGAGCATACATGCCGTTGCCACCGTTATCCTCGTCCGGGGTATAGTCGCTGCCATTGGTCCAGAATGCGGGGAATCGCTGTTCCTTATGCTTGTTGGTCAAATGGGTTGTTGTCCGTTTCCGGGCCTCGTCTGGCCAGCCGAGGAGCGCGGTTTGAATGGCCATCTGGCGCCAGCAACCGTCGGTCCGCGAATGTGTAAATTTTGCCAGCTTGAATGCTGTGCGGGCGAGTTCCAGTTCCGGTTTTCCAATGCCAAACAGACGATAGGGATGGACCGCGTAGAGTTCAGGATTCTCCCCGTTAACCCCTTGGTGAGTCTGCCCGGGCGCATAGTAAAGCAACGTTTCCTCGTTGTTGACCACACCTCGCGGCAAGGCGGGCAGCTCCGAGCGGAGCTTTAACCAGCGCTGCCGTGCATCGGCTGACACGGCATCGACTGGCAGCGCGAGCAGATCGCCGACAACCCGGTGCAGACCGGCAATGTCCGGGGCGGGATCGCGCACTTTCCAGTAGGTTTCGGCGGCATTGACCGGCTCCAGCAGAAGTTTGGCGTCCGGCCCGCGGCTGAAATGTTCAGCGTAAAAGGTGAGTCCGGCATCGGCGATCGGCAGCAGCGTGTCCTTTAGGAAGGCGCGGTCGCCGGTGTAGGCGTAATAATCCAGCATCATGGCGCTGAGTTCGAGAATCGGCATGTAGTAATGTTTGGTGTAGTAAGGTTTATCCGTAGGACTAACCTTGTTCAATCCGCCCCAGTAGCATTGGGTTTCGGAAAAGTATGCCCCTCCATGGCCATAGAGTTCACGGACTTGCGCGGCATTGACATCCAACATCGCCCGGTACATGCGGAAGAAGGGCCGCATCAGATCGAAGTCGCCGCACGCCATCATTGGCCAGTATATGGCCCGTGTGTTCTGAAACCAATAGCCATGCCCCCAGCGGCGGTAATCAGCCGTGCGGTTTTTGGTTTTCTCTGTGTCCGGCCAATCCACGGTGAAGAGCGAGCCGTTGAACTTGATGGGATAGGCACCCCGGCTGGTACACGCATTCTTGAAACGCTGCAAAAGGTATCCCTGGCCGGCTTCGTGAGCCCGCTCGCCACCGCTCAAAAAGATATGGCTGCGCTCCCAGAAGGCCCGCCACCAGGCACTGTGGGCACTCCAGGCTTTTGGGTCCTCGGCACCCTCCTGGGTTGCCACAGTGGCAAGTTGTTCGGTAAAGACTTCCGCTGTGGGAGTGGCGGCGGTATGGGTGACCACTGTCAGGGAATGCTTCGTGCGCGCTTCGCCACTGAGTGTGGTCGGGGATGTGGGCGTCAATCCCTTGCCCCAGGCAACCGCTCCGGTGGTGACCCCAAGCGGACCCACATTCCCCTTGTTGGTCATGTGGATGACACTGGATTTTGGCGTGACCCGACTGCGCAGCATCCAGGAAATCTTCCCGTCCTTTTCCGGCAGAATGGTATCCGCTGGAGTGAACTTGGTCTCCTCTTGTCGCCAGGATTCCATCGTGACAACAAGGCTCGCCGGTTTCGGCGTGCTGGCTTCAACACGGATCACACTGTGGTTGGCATCCACCCAGAGGCGAAGGGTCGCGCCCCCTTCCCCGATGACCTCCATGGAACCGTCAATCAACCGCAGGGTCTGCTGGAAAACCGGCCCCGCGCCGAAGGGCGACGGGCTGAAACGACAGCGCAACCGGCCAACCTTGGTCAGACAATAGCTGCCATAATCCCCACCAGTGAGGTCGCCGCAAAACGCATCGTCCCGGGCGATATAGAACACCAGATCACCCGAGGGTTCCACCCAGGCGTTCAGTGCCGTGGAGCCGTTGCCCAGAGGCATGGAGCCGCGAGAGTCGGTGCTGGGCGTGGTCCATACGACGTTGAAATCGGCCAATGATGCGTCGAGCGTGTCAACACGAGCAGCCTCATTGACGGCGTTGGGTTCTCCGGCCAAAGTGATTTGCGCCAACACCATACCGGACAGACAACCCAAACTTTTCGGAAAAAATAACCGGAAGAACCGGACAGAGCCTCGCATAAAATTCAACATCCCCCTTGTAGTCGTATGCAAGCCCGGCAGAAATAAAAACCGCTTGCCTTTCCCCGTCTTATGCGCGTACCTCCTTCAGGCGGAGCCGGTCCGTTACCACTCAGAATACACTGATCATCGTGCCCCTTGGCTTCTTGATCAGAAGCAGCTTTGTGCTGTCGTTCGATATCTTCAGCAGAGTGTTGGTCGGCAGACTTGCTGACGAGAACGAGCTCACGCCCCCGCTAATTGCTCCTCCTCCCGTACATTCCGCCAGCGTCACCTGCGTCCTCACCTCGTTTGTTGCACTCACCGTCAACGTTCCACCGAGCGTCAGGTTACCGTTCACCTGAAGCAGGCCCGCCGTGCCCCCACCCGTGGCGATGGTCAGCGTCCGGCTCGGCGTCAACAAGTCAAGCGGCCCGCTGACGAGCAGCGTGGCGCTGTTGCTCACGGCCCAGGTGGCGCTCTTCACGTCGTTCGTCATCGCCAACGTTCCCGCGAGCACCGTCGTCGTGCCTGTATACGTGTTCGTATTTGAAAGAACTTGCGTTCCGGCGCCGCTCTTCGTGAGCGAAAGATTGTTCTGGTTAGCGCCCCCGCCGCCGATCATGCCATTAAACGTGTTTGTTCCCGATGCAAAGTTTAGAACAAGCGATGAGACAATATTGCTGCCGCCAACGATAGCTGCATTTGGCGCGCTGCCACTCAGCCCCGCAAGCGTCTGGCTGATGCCGACCAGTTTCAGAGTGCCGTTCGTCCTGCATGCATAGACCGTGGCCGCAGGCAGCCGGTCATCGCCTCCGACAAGCGTAATGGTGCCGCTCCCGTAGTTGGTAGTGGCGCCAGTATAGGTACTGGCACCGGTAAGCGTGTAGGAGTTGTTGCCGAATGTCAGACTACGGGGACCACCCGTCTCGTTAATCGGACCAGCAATCGTGCCCGCACCGGTGTTGATCGTGATTGAGGAGTCTCCTTGCAAGGTGATCGTACCCGTCACTGTCACGCCCGTTTGATCGAAGCGCAATGGCCCGCGATTGTTCGAGGCGCCGTTGTAGCCAATCCGAATGTCATTCGTGAACGTTCCAGGTACTCCGATGTAAAGCCCACCTGCTGTCCCGCAGTCGATGGTGGATGTCCCGAATGCGGCGAGGTTCTTCACAGTCACCCGCACATTATTTCCGAGCATGGTGGTTCCTGTGAACTGATTGCTTCCGCTGAGATTTATCCATTTCTCGGATGTTCCGGAGGACATACTGAACCTGATGTCGCTGCCGCTGAGCACATTGCTAATCGTCACTTTGTTGTCACCGGCATAACTGACGGTGCCAGAAGTCGCAAGGGCAAGGGTGCCCGCTCCTGTCAGCATGTAAACGTCATTCGACGGGAAACTTAAGCCGGCGGCACTGAGACTGCCGCTGAGCGTGACCGTCGAAGAAGCCCCCCCCGCCGCGGCGAAATTCGCAATGGCGGTTCCGTCGTTGTTCCATGGCGCCGCGGTTCCAGAGGCCCACCAGTTCGCGGTGGACGTGTCCCACGGGCCGTTTCCGACGACAGGCCCTGTGCCGCCCGCCACAGAGCTCCAGACGTTCGTCGACAGCGCTCCCGCCTGCAAGGCCCACATGCCGATCATACTCGCCATGGCAATCATATACCGCTTCTGAATCTGTTTCCGAGTTGTCATGATCTAATTCCTTTCATTGAAAAAAACCTAACCAGCTTTCACTAGTATTGTAACTTTATCAGAAAACGGCTTTGAGCGCTATCCCCCAAAATAGGGGGTATGGGGAGGGTAGACAAGGGAGGAGGTTGCAGGGAGGAGGTTTGAGGGAGGACTGAGTGACAAATTGACGGATTGACTGATTGATTCATTTGGCCTGCCCAGTCAATCCGTCCTCAGCAATCAACCCGTCACTCGGTCAATCCGTCAATCCGTCCCCTCGCACGCATTCATTTTTCGATCTTACGGAAGAGTGGTGTTGGAGCAAAGCGTGACCACTCCTCGGCGGCGCGGCCCGCGCGATGATCGCGCAGATAGCGCTGGAACGTCAGCGGCAGGCAACCGGCCGTGCCCATGATGCGACAGCCGTGCGCGAGGCCGCTGCTGTGATACCACTCGCTCGGCTGATAGGTTTTTTCGATCGCCTTGAAAACCCCCTGATTGTAGTGCCGGGCGAACTCCGCCGCCTTGTCCCATTCGCCATATCGCAGTAGTCCGTCGAAGGCCGTCGAGGCGTCAATGGGCCAGGAGTGGCCGTCGCCCCAGTGACCGACTTTCGGGTTGAAGGCCGGATCGTTGAGCGCCAGTTGCGGGATCGGAATCGGCGCAAAGAACTGTTGCGGATCGAACAGCGCCTTAACCAGTTCATCCTTCTGGCGTTGGTCGGGAATGCCCGCCCAGAGCATCCAGAAGGCGGCATTGAGCCGGCGCATCACCTTCCGGCCGTCGGAGCGAACAACCGTGTAGTAGAACTTCGTCTGCTCATCCCACATGTTCTTGTTCACCCACGCCCTGACCCGCTCATATTCCGCCGTGAAATGGGCCGCGCCTTCCGTGTCCCCTAATTCCTTGGCCATGAAGGCCAGATCCTCGGCGAGGCGCGCCTGACAGGCGAGGATGTCCAGCAGATAGAGGCGCTCCTGGCGATACTCGATGCCCGGGACACCGCGCATCGCGGGAATTTCCCCGTGATGGGTGGGGCCGTTGTCCCGGCCGTATTCGCTGATATTTTGGTTCAACGACAGGCTCTCGTGTCCAATGGCGAATAACCCGCTGGCGTTGGGGTCCCGGTTCTTCAGGAACCACTGATACATGCCTTTCAGGCGCGGATAACTCCTGGCCAAAAACTTTCGGTCGCCGGTAAATCGGTAATAGTCGCAGACAACCGGGGAGATGTTCGGGTTCTGGCTGGTCTTGGGGTCTTCCGATCCACCCCATCTCTGCCCGACCATCTGCGGGACACACCCGTTGGTGCCTTGGGCATCC
>JBAXOG010000173.1:0-10071 GCA_037133395.1 bacterium
TTTCTTGGGTGCTTCTTTTCAGGAAGTTTTTTCGACAAACCGTGAAGAGCCAGAAAAACAGAAGTTGTCAAAGTCTCCCTTGTGGGCGCGCGATGTCTCCCAGTCCCAATATGCTTGGGGCACAGCCGGCAGCCAAAAAAAACCGATTTTTGAAACGCCGCTCCCTTTTGTGATACCGCCTACTAAGGATTCGGGCGAACCATTCTATAAGCATAATCACTGTCCGAGCATTACCTGGCTGCCCAATGGCGATCTACTGGCCTGCTGGTTCTCGACCGATGACGAGGCGGGAACAGAGATGACAATACTGGCCAGCCGGAAGCGCGCCGGCGCATTGCAGTGGGATCCAGCATCGGAATTCTTCAAGGGTAAAAACCGGAACATGACCGGCTCATCGCTGTTCTATGATGGCATGGGCACACTCTTCCATTTCAATGGAATGGGACAGGAGGGTATCAAAGGCTGGGACCGCTTGGTCTTGTTGCTGCGGACTAGCCGCGACAACGGCGTTACCTGGACAACGCCACGTGCCATTTCCCCAGACGGGGTCTATGCCGCACGCAATCAAGTCATTTCGGGCACAATCGCGATGCGCGATGGGGTAATGATCCAGCCCTGTGATGCAACACCGGGGGCGGAGGGTGCTTCGGCTCTCCATATCAGCCGTGACCGCGGACTGACCTGGGCGGATGCAGGCGGTGATATCCGAGGTATTCATGCCGGGGTAGTAGAGTTGAATGACGGACGTCTGATGGCGTTCGGGCGCGCCCAAGTCATTGACGGGCACATGCCCATCAGCCTTTCCCGTGACGTAGGCAAGACGTGGACATACAAGGCCAGTCCGTTCAATCCGATCGGGAGCGGGCAGCGCCTGGTATTCATGCGGTTGGCAGAGGGACCGTTGCTTCTGATCTCATTCACCGATGCCTTCGCAGGGTTGAAGAAAAATGAACGAAAAGGAATGTCTTTCACTTCCGCAGAGGGCAGTTTGTTTACGGGGCACGGCTTGTTTGCCGCGTTGTCCTTTGACGAAGGGGAAACCTGGCCAGTGCGCAAACTCCTAACACCAGGTAAGGGCGAGTATGACGGAGGAGCCTGGACGGGGAAATTCACAAGCTCCTTGGATACAGCCGAACCTGCTGGTTATCTAGCGGCCACACAAACCCCAGATGGCATCATTCAACTGCTCTCCAGCCGTCTGCACTACCGGTTTAATTTAGCCTGGCTCAAAACGCTCCCCCAATAGATTGTCTTATGACCAGTCTGGAATTAATGTCAAATTAAAAAACTACAGGAGATCTACCATGAGCGCGATGAATCGTCGAACGTTTTTAGCGTCCACGTCTGCTGCAACAGCAGCGGGTTTCTTTTCGGGTTGTACCACAACAGTACCGCCTCGGCGGATATCCGTAAACGGCAAGGTCAACCATGCGTGCATCGGAGTCGGTGGCATGATGGGTTTTAATGACTTCAGCAATTTTAAATCACATACGCGAACACAAATCGTAGCGCTCTGTGACGTGGACAAGCAGCAGTTGGACAGAGCCACAGCACTGGTACCAGACGCACACTGTTATACGGATTGGCGCGAGATGCTGATTAAAGAAGGCAACAAGATCGACTCGGTGAATGTGACAGTGCCAGATCATCTTCACGCGTTGATTTCATTGTCAGCCATCCAAGCGGGCAAACACGTCTACTGTCAAAAGCCGCTCTGCCACGATGTCGCCGAGTGTCGCACATTGGCTCAGGCCGCGAAGCGTTCGGGACTCGTAACTCAACTGGGCACACAGCATGCATCGGGCATTGGCGATAGACTGGGCGTTCAATGGCTGCGCGAAGGAGCGGTGGGAAAGATTCAGCGCATTATTCTCTGTTCCAATCGTCCGGGTGCGATTGATGCCTATCGTTTACTCGGGCCTCGTCCGACCCAAAAAGAGCAGGCTCCTGCGCACTTGGCTTGGGATCTGTGGCTGGGGAATGCACCGGTACGTGCGTATGCGCCATCCATCTATCATCCCAGCAAATGGCGGGCTTGGCAGGACTTTGGCACGGGCTGGCTGGGCGATATTGGATGTCACATCTTCGATGCGGTCTGGAAGGGGCTGGAACTTCATGCGCCGCTGAGTGTCGTGGCCGAGGTACAGGAGTCGTGGAAGAACGACGCAGCGCGGCGGGCAGATGTCTGGCCGCAAAGTGATCACGTGACGTGGGTATTCCCCGGCAATGAAAAAAGCGGAGGAAAAGACTTCACCATTGAATGGTTTGACGGGTTACTCTATCCGCCTGCTGAAGTGCAAGCATTGGTCAAGGAGGCAGGATTCAACGAGTATCCAGCAGAGTCCGCGATGGTGATCGGTTCAGACGGCGCGATGCTGTTGCCGCACACCTCGGGACCGATATTGCTTCCCAAAGCAAAGTTCATGGGGCGGATCAAGCCGAAGCTGGCTGGGCGTAACCACTATCATCATTTCCTCGATGCTATTCTCGGCGGAGAGATGTGCGAGTCGCATTTCGTACAGACAGGGCCGATGGCTGAAGCGATTCTTCTCGGCACTGTTGCCATACGTGTACCGAACACCGTGTTGCAATGGGATGCCCGTAGGTTGACCATTCAAAACAATATCGAGGCCAACCGTTTTCTGGGACGTGAGTATCGTAAAGGATGGGAACTGCCGACGAACTCATGAGTTTTCTGGAGGTGTATGATGAGCGTGGTGCTGGGCAAAACAGCATAATGCCCGTTTTCTTTGGCTTTCCGCTCAATTTGTCCCCCCTACAAAACCGCACAACTCCGCTTACCCCTACGAGAAAATAGAGCCATCCATCAGTGGGTCTCGCAGCTGTTCCTTGTTCCAAACATACTCACCTATAACTTGGCCAAATTGTCATACTCATGCAATGCTTGATCCATTGGAGGGTCGTCCGGCAGCCGCCGGACCGACCGCGGCACGGGTGTAACCGTGCCCTCCAAAGCTCCGTATTGAAAAGTTGCACGCTCGTTTATTCCCGGGGTCTCACTGCCTACTGCCACTGCCGACTGCTACCCTGTCCGCCGTAGGCATCGCGAAGGCGGATGTGCCACCTCGGGCGGGGGCTTGCCGTCCAGCGCGAGCATCGGAGGTATTTAGCCGAGCGAATCGCGGAATCGCTCATCAAGAGCCTCTGCGAGTCTCACGGGGTTGCGACGAATATACGAATATGACGTTACAATGTAATATCAAGCTTGAGGAAGCAGGCACATTCTTTTATGATAGTAACCGTTTTAACAATTTTAGACAACTGAACACAATTACGAGGAGAAGTTTATGGGAATGTTCGATCAGGTCAAGCAGGCGATGCAGATGCGTAAGGATGCAAAAAGAATTCAGGCTGAAATTGAAGCCATTACGTGTGAATACTCAAATGGCGGTATCACATGTGTCGTCCGGGGCGATTTCACACTCGTGTCGCTGAAGATTACAGACGAAGCACTTGTTGAAGTCAAGGCCGGCAAAAAAGACCGCTTTGAAACGATGTTGAAAACCGTCGTGGATGCTGCACTGAAGAAAGCCAAGGCGCAGACACAGGAAGCGATGGGAAAAATGATGCAGAACGGGGAAATGGGCTCGATGATGGGAGGCTGATGTGGTTCCTGCCGTAGATAATCTCATTCATGCGTTGTCCCGTCTTCCAGGCTTAGGAAGGCGATCGGCTGAGCGTGCCGCGCTTGCATTAATGCGTAAACCAGATCTCATCCTGGATCCGCTGGTGGTTGCACTCCGTGAGGCGCGAGAGACAGTCTGTTGTTGCCCAGTCTGTGGCGGGTTCACATCGAAGGATGCCATTCCGTGTCGACTCTGTACGGACTCCATACGGGATGACTCTTTTTTATGTGTCGTCGAGGAGCCTGCCGACATTGTGCAGATCGAAAAATCGGGTGGCTTTACCGGACGTTATCATGCACTCATGGGGAAACTCTCGCCGGCCCGGCAAACAGGCGTTTCAGAATTGAGATTGCAAGCATTAGCTACTCGCATAGCTGAGGGGATCATCAAGGAGGTTGTACTCGCACTGAGCACAGACATGGAGGGAGATCTCACATCAGGGTATATTTGTGAAATGTTGAAACCTTATCCTGTCCGTGTAACACGTCTTGCATTTGGTCTGCCGGCTGATAGTGGAATCGGTTATTCAGATCCGCTCACACTCAAACGCGCCATGAAAGGACGTCAGGACACTTAACCCAATGATTACACTCGTTATCGACAGGTCATCCGCACAACCCAGCTTCGCATTATTTGAAGACAAGTCTTTGATTTGTACTCATACGTGGCAAGGCGAGCCAACACGTGCACCTGAATGGATGGTGGATATACGTGCAAAGCTCGCGGAGTGTCACGTTCCTTTCTCATCTATCACATCGTATGTCAGCGGATTGGGTCCTGGCTCGTTTTCCGGAATACGCGCATGTTTGGCAGCCATGAACGGCATGGCGCTTCCCACAAAGACACCGGTCTATGGTGTAGCCAGTGCGGCTGCGCTTGCATGCGAGCAATCCGAGGATTTAGTCACGGTTGTAGGCGATGCGCGACGGGATCGTCTATGGTGCGTCACGTATCACAATGACAAGGCCAGAGCGCGCCTGACATTGTTAAACGGGCAAACACCTTCTCACACAGCCGACGATTTTCAACTTGTCGAAGCTAAAAAGCTTTCTTCGATTGTGCCTCATGAAACCCGTATCGTTTCAACCGATTGGTGTCGCTTAGAGACCCTGTTGAAGTCGCAATTTGAACATTCGCGCTTGATTCAGTTTCCTCGATATGTTTCGGCTGAGCAACTCGGGAGGCTTGCCCTTGCCGAACCAGCCGCACTGAAGTTGGAACCCTCCCCTATCTACTTGCATCCGGCTGTTTAGACATGGAACAGAGTAACCTTTAATGTTTGCAACATTCCCCATAGTCCCTGCCTATTTGCAGGTGCGACTGCCCCTCCTCGCACTCATCCTTGTTGCGAGCAGTTCGCTTTCTGAGAATGTCTACACGCGAAGCATGAGTCGCATTTCAAGCGTTGATCCTGTTGAAGCCGCATCGTCCTATGCAGCCCGAGGGATTCAACTGGCCTATGAACCTTTGTTGGAATACGACTACACGGCACGTCCTTATCGACTCATTCCCTGTCTTGCAGAATCCCTTCCGGTCATTGAAAATAATGGGCTCGTCCTGATTTTTAAAATCAACCCGGAAGCACGCTTTGTTCCGCATGAATGTTTTGGCCGCAACAATACTGGACGCCCTGTGACAGCTTCGGATGTGGTCTATTCCCTGATGCGGATTGCGGACAAGAAAAATGCATCACCAGGTTCCTGGGTGGTCACTGACACCATTCTCGGAATGCGTGCATTTGCAGAACACTCGGGGTGCAAGGAACCTACAAATTACCAATTCCCCGTCGCAGGTCTACGCGTTGTAAACGAACGGACACTACGGATTGAACTCACAAAGCCCTTGCAAGTCTTCCCGCATTATCTCACCATTGCCTATACAGCGGTCGTGCCCCGCGAAGCGGTCGCCTTTTATGGAAAAAAGTTTGGCGGCTACACGGTAGGTTCAGGTCCTTATCAGCTCGCAACATGGCAGCGGAATTATCAGATGATCTACGAACGTAATGTTGACTGGCATGGATGGGAAAAGGGGCCCGCTTCATTAGCCTTCGGAGAAAAACCGTATGACCGCATTGTTTACCGAATGATGGACGACATGACAACACAATGGCTCTCCTTTTTAAAAGGCGAGCTCGATTTTCTTGGAGAAGTTTCGAGTGATAACTGGGATGTCGTTGTTGACGGGTCAGGTACATTGTCGAATTTCCTTCGCCAAAGAGCCATTACCCTTCATACCGCATCATCCCTCGAAGTCGCCTACATCGGCATCAACATGGATGATCCCGTATTGGGGTCGAACCGACCTTTGCGACAGGCGTTAAACGCTGCTTTTGACAGTGAAGCGTGGAATCGTTTTTACAATCACCGCACGGTTCAAGCAACAGGCCCAGTGCCTCCTAAAACACAAGGCCGACTTGAAACACCATTCCAATATGGATACAATTTAGAACGGGCAAAGAAACTAATGATCGA
Source organism: bacterium (assembly GCA_037133395.1). GTDB lineage: Bacteria > Verrucomicrobiota > Kiritimatiellia > RFP12 > UBA1067 > CAIZQW01. The sequence goes on from JBAXOG010000173.1 coordinate 6,119, forward strand.
GGCTGGCTACCCCGAGGGTATTGACACCAAGACAGGAAGACGACTGGAGTTGCGGTTAGAGATTGGACACACCAATCAGGAGATTCGCGAATCCACAGAATTGCTGGCTTCCTTTTATGCAAAGATTGGTATCGCGCTCATACCTCAGTATCAAAACTTGCCGACATTTTTAAAGCGTGTTTCGAATCGTCAGGCGCAGCTCTTTCGTCTTACATGGGTCGGCGACTATCCAGATGCGGAAAACTTTATTCAGCTTTTTTATAGTCGCAATAGTTCTCCCGGTCCTAATCGTGCAAACTATGTGAATCCATCTGTTGATGTTCTTTATGAAAAAGCATGCTTAACCATCAACGACGCGGAGCGCACGACACTTTGGAAGGAAGCTCAAACGATTATTCGGGAAGATTGCCCTTGGGTCTTCCTGCATTACCCATCGGTGAACACCCTCACCCATTCCCGACTGATAGGCTTTACACCTTCCGACTTCCCGTATGGCACAGAAAAGTATTTTCGTTGCAGATAGGAGTTAAACATGAACAAAGTTGATATGGCGGTTGATTTAGGTGGCATTCGCATGGCCAATCCAGTCACGGTGGCATCCGGAACATTTGGTTATGGCAAAGAGTATGCAGACCTCGTTGACGTTACCCAACTGGGCGCCATCACGGTCAAAGGGATTCGCCTTCAGCCATGGAATGGCAATCCTCTACCGCGGCACGTCGAAGTCCCTGGCGGGATGATTAACGCGATTGGCCTGCAGGGGCCAGGAGTAGAAGGCTTCATACGCGACTATATGCCGTTCTTGCAAAAGGTCGGTGTCCCTGTCATTGTCAACATCTGGGGGACGAGTACAGAGGAATATGCAGAAGTGGCGCGTCATCTCAGCGATGTTCCTGGTGTTTCAGGTCTTGAACTTAATATTTCATGTCCTAATGTCAAGGAAGGCGGACATGCTTTCGGTACAGATCCGAGAACCGTTGCGAATCTTATTTCTATTGTTCGCGCGGCAACCTCCTTGCCCATCCTCCCGAAGCTTGCCCCGAATGTCCCAGACATCAAGGTCTTTGTCCGCGCAGCACAGGAATCAGGTGCAAATGCGATATCCATGATTAACACGATACCCGCCATGGCCATCGATATCGAAACTCGCAAACCTATTCTTGCAAACAAAGTCGGCGGCCTGTCAGGGTCCGCCATTCATCCGGTAGCGGTCAAACTCGTGTACGAAGCAGCGCAAGTAGCTACCGTACCGATTCTTGCCATGGGTGGCATCCTCGAGCCTGCGCACGCCATTGAATTTATGATTGCAGGCGCAACCGCCGTTGCCGTTGGGACAGCAAACTTCATTGATCCTTCAACACCCTTGCGCGTCATTGAAGGAATTGCTGCCTATCTTGAACGTCACAACATGCCATCTGTAAAAAGCCTAACAGGTTCTGTAATCGTGTAGCCATCGCTCTTTTTTTAGATTCGAGCTTGACTGTAGCGAGTTCATGTCTGAAAATGAATTCATTCTCTTCCATCTTCTTGAGGGACTCATGGGTATTATCATTGATCACGAAGCGCGGCGACAGGCCATCATCGTAAAAGCAATCCAGCTCTTTGCCGAGCAGGGATATGATGGCGTCACCTATCAAAAGATCGCCGACTGTTGCGGCATCGCCCGAACAACCCTCTATAAATATTTTCACAACAAACGTCAGATCTTTACGTATGCCATTTGGGAAGCATCCACCATATCGAATAAGGTTTTTGCATACATCCTCAACCCAAAGGACAGCGTGACCGTGCGATTGGAACGGCTTCTAGAAGCTGTTCTAAAGATGTTGTTTGAGCGTCATTTAATGATGATTGTGGTGCTCGATTACCTATTGGCCATTCAGCGAACAGGACGCAACCTTAAGCGTAACATCTCACGTCACACCATCACGTTCAAGCGCCTGTTGTTACACCTCATTTTAGAAGGCATAAAAAAAGGCGAACTGGACTGTAAAAATCCACGTGCCGCAGTGGAGCTCATTTACACGCAGTTGGAAGCCACTATTTTGCGTTTGACGATCAGCCAGAATGCTAGCTATGACGAATCACTTGCACTCATTCACCAAGTCCTCGAACTTTTAAAGAAGAAGAACAACTAACAATTTCACACACACTGACTCCATGCGCCGTTTGACCCACGTATATGATTTATTATTGATCGCCACCCCCTTTGTAAAAACAAATGAACGGGTACTGATCTGTCGTGTTCCTATAATGCGAATGCTCCTTGCCCTGTGTTGCCTGAGCTTTTATGCCGTTGCGAAGGAGAGCGAAAGCGTCCAATTTAAGCCAAGGGACTACACGCCAGCAAAGACATTACGTTCGAACACCTACGAGCCTAAGACGTATGCGTCAAAACCGCAAACACCCTCAACGCAATTCGAAAGCAAATCTGTTGCTAGCAAATCCGCTGAAAGCAAATCTGCTGAAAGCAAAACAATCGCCCCTGTAAAATTACTTTCAGATAAAACAGTGGAACCTAGCACGCCTTTCACCGGCAAGTCAGCGGACAAACAATCAAGGACAGAAGCAAAAATATACACACAGGGCGAAGCCGATTTTCCTTCAACAATCTCCATCGACAAGTCGTTTAGTGCGCAAGAAAAAAAATCTTTCCTTGTTTCTTCAAATGACTCCCCCTTTATTATAACGGAACGTCCGAAAGAGCAAAATCCTTTGCTTGAGCCTCGACAAGGCATTAAAGCACCCGAAGAGACAACGCCCACGAAGGATCCGACTAAATGATTTCTGACTCGCCTCTTGAGGCTTGGGGCATATTGCCAGACGAATGGAAACCTCTGTGTACCGAACTGGGTATTCCGCCCTATCGTGCTGCGCAAATCTTAAATGGCCTCTATTCTCAATTTGCGCATACCTGGCAGGACATTACGACGCTCCCAAAAGAATTGCGCGACATCCTTCTGTCGCGCGTGTTGCTTAAACCGCTCGCTGTCGTGACCGTGCAAGAAGCGGAAGACGGTGTCACAAAACTCTTACTGGGATGTGCAGATGGCGAGCGCATTGAAACCGTGCTCATCCCGTCGAAGGGAAGGATGACCCAATGTATTTCTACCCAGGTCGGATGTAATTTTAAATGCGCCTTTTGCGCAAGCGGACAATATGGGCGCGTGCGTAATCTTACGACTGCTGAAATTATCGGACAAGTCATGGTGGCCTGCGACAGGATGCGAAAAAGTGAAAGCCTCGAGTTAGAAGCTGTAAACGCGCCGGGAAAAAAAATAGAGCTACCTCGTCCCGGAAATATTGTTGTCATGGGCATGGGCGAGCCTTTTGACAATTACGACAACATGATGCGTGCCTTAAAGATTCTCAACAATCAAAAGGGGATCAACATTGGTGCCCGCCACATCACCATCAGCACGTGCGGAGTTGTTCCGGGTATCCAACGCCTTTCGGATGAAGGACTACAGTTCGAATTATCTGTATCGCTTCATGCACCCACGGATGAGCTCCGTAATCAGCTCATCCCAGTCAACAAGCGGTGGCCGATTGCTGAGTTGATCGAAACGTGTCGCGTTTACTTTGAAAAGACGAATCGAATCGTCACGTTTGAATACACCCTCATCAAAAATATCAACGACCAACCCTGTCATACGGATGCCCTCATACGTTTGCTACGAAAGCTTCCTTGCAAAATTAATCTTATCCCATTGAGTCCCGTTGAAGGCTTTGAGGGTGAACGCCCAGAAGACCGCGTTTGTCTTGGATTCCTTGACACCCTGATCAAAGCTGGATTCAACACAACCCTCCGCAAGTCCAGAGGCAAAGAGGTTGATGCCGCTTGCGGTCAGCTCCGCCTTCGCGATGCCCTCCGCTGCTAAACTCCCCCAAGCGGCATCGTATTCTGTCAATAGAGAAGGACACCGAAACCAAGATTAGTTGCATACCGCTTC
>JBAXOG010000174.1:0-10069 GCA_037133395.1 bacterium
ACCGCCCATGGAACTAAGACACCCAGACTGCCATCCAAAGGGACTCCGCATAACGCAGACCAGGAGGTGACGCACGACCAGCACATTTAAAAGAGCCAAGTCAATGAATCGGAAATGCGCCCGATCACGATTCATTCAGCAATTCTAATTATGGCCAAAGTGAACACTCCTGGGAGCGCGGACAGTCTTGTCCGCCAAGGATTATAACCTGCACAATCCTTTAAAACCCTCCCTGATTACGATTGGGGTCTCAACAAACGTTCTTTGTGTGACTTTTTCCTTGCGCCTCATTGCGGACAAGACTGTCCGCGCTCCCAGGGAAAATCATAATTAGAATTGCTACGATTCATTAGTGTTTTTGTCCCATCACTATATTAGTGAATCATTGCAAAGCAACGAAGCGTTCCATAACTTATTCCAAGAAAATCTTGAAAAACAGTCGTGCAATGCGCGGCAGTCAGGTGATATACTTCAAAAAGTAATTTGTTCAGACATTCTAATAAACGAATCGTGACATCGAAAGGGGGAACCACATGAGAGTCTTGACCTTGTTGATCGTGGTAGTCGCTGGATTGAATCTGCACGCGGCCGAAAAAAATGTCTGGAAGCTCGTCTGGGCTGATGAGTTTAATGGTGCTGGCCTTGTCGATGAAGCAACCTGGATTTACGAGAAGGGATTTGTCCGCAACAAGGAAGCACAGTATTACACCGAGAAACGAGCAGATAATGTCGTCATGCGCGACGGCAACCTCGTGATCACCGCTCGCAAGGAAGATTTCAAAGAAAACGGGAAGGAATCCAAATATACCTCTGGCAGCATTAAGACCAAGGGCAAAAAAACGTTTCATTACGGACGCATCGAGGTTCGCGCAAAGCTTCCTGTCGGACAGGGCAACTGGCCTGCCATCTGGATGATGGGCATCGAAAAAAGCTGGCCGAAGTGCGGAGAGATCGACATCATGGAGCATGTATGGGCGCAATCCAACACCGTTCATGCAACCATACACTGGTCAAACCCGGAAAAGGCAAAAAAAGGTGGTAATGGACATGTCTCGAAGGGCTCCGTCATCAAAGATCAGAAGCCATACGCCGCTTTCCATATTTATGCTATGGAGTGGAATGAAAACCAGATGAAGTTTTTCTACGATGACACGCTCTATTTCACGTATGACATTGACCTCGCCGGCAAAGGAGCGGAAAATCCCTTCCGCAAACCTCACTACCTCTTAATTAATCTCGCGATTGGCGGATCGTGGGGCGGCAAAATTGACGATACTATTTTCCCCTGCGAATACCTCATTGACTATGTACGATATTACACGCCCAACCCTTAATTTTTACGTGTCACATAAACGATTCTTGAAAGGAAACTCTTGATGAATAAGCGAAAAATAACATTGGTCTTTGTCTGGCTATCCGCCATCGCGACACTCCTCTCCTTCCTCGCCTGGTTCAATAACCTTGTTGTGTTCTGGCGCTGGGCGGTCAAATTCATAACGATGACCGAATCAAGGACCTCGGAATCCACACAGATCGCAGGCGGCTGCTTTAAATGGCTGGACTGGACAGCCGTCGACCTTTCTGCCGTCACCACCTTCATCCCGTTTTTTGGATTTGCCTTCATCACTCTCGGATTTTGGCGCATCTATAAAAATACGGCACAGATTGATGACGACTTCCCCTTTTTCCGCGCGTATGACCGCATTAATATCTCCCTCGGACTCATCGGCACCCTCATCGGCATCATTATCATCGGCTTCTATGATATGGACAAGATCACCATGGGCGATCTGATGATGTGCCTTCACACCGCCCTCTTCTCAACGCTCATTGCCGTGGGCTGGATATTTATCATCGTACTCCTCTTCACGAAGCCCTTCATGCGCTGGTGGTACAGCAGGCTCAACGGAATCTTACCCGGAGATGCGTTTGATGACCGCTTCCTGGAACGCCTCGAACAGTCTGCCGCGTCCATACGCCATGAACTGTCACAAAGTTCCGAAGCCCTGAAGCACTTCTCCGGTGACCTTCAACAGACTTCTGGTTCACTCACGGGAATCAATCAGACGCTCAACGATTCAACGTCCCATTTTCAAACAGGAATCGTTGAGCCCCTACTCAACCTGCAACACAACCAGACCGACCAAACAACCGCTCTCAACCAGTTGTCGCAAACCCTGTCGCATGTTCAGTCCTCGCAACAGGCCCTTGTTGAACTCCTCAAGGAATTCAAGTCCAACAACTCAAGTTTACAAGCCCACATTGACTCAATACTTACCGACCATATCAAGCTTGAAACTGCCTATCAGCAGTCACGACAAGAGGCAGATGCATCACGGAAAGAAGCAGACGAAACACGCACACACATGATAGACCTCCAACGTCTCATCCACGAGAAGCAAGCGCAATTTGATACGCAACTTGCAGAATGGAATGCTCGCCGTCAACACTTAGAAAAGATGACTCAAACACTTAGCGCAGAACAAGCCGAGTTGAAAGCCGCGCTTGAAGAGGAGCGCATCCGTGCGAGCGAGAGCGAAAAGACCCTTGCTAAGATCAAATCGATTTTTTAAAGGAACGGTATGGATGCAAAAGTCAGAGCGCGCCTTTTAAAATGGGTCGGAGGGCCATCTCAGGATGAGATCGACGTGGATGAAATCCTCGGTCTCTTGCTCCAGATTTCTTTGGCCATCATGATGATTTTTATGATCGCCTTCTTCATGTTCCGTTTTCAATCCAACAAGGAACAGGCGAAACAGTTTGTTGAGATCCAGCGGCAGAAAATAACCGTCGCGCTAGAAAAAAATGAACAGTTTTTCCGTACCCGTTATGGGCTGAACAGCATTACACGCATGGATGAAAAAGGCAACACGCTCTACCAAATGGAAGGGCTTATCACTGACGGAGCCATTACCGACAATGCAAATCTGCGCAGTGCCTTTGTCGATGGCGGCAAACGCGCGCACCAAGATTATTCGGATGTCATGACGCTGCGCCAAACCTGGTGGATGAAGGTGCTCACCGATGCAGAACTCGCCCCCGTTGACTTAACCAAGGAAAACTGGCAATGGCTTGCCGCCACGGTGGATGAGAAGATAAAGTCCGTCAAAGCGAACTGCACAGAAGTCCAATTGCTTGCCGCAGTTGCCGTGCAAACGTACTTCATAAAGTTTCCTGAAAAAGCGACCGACGGGGAGGTGAAACGACTGTTGAACCGTTTTATGCGCGCTTCTGACGATGACCAGCGTCTCATCATCCCGGAGCTCACCTCCGCGCTCCGTAAGCAAAGTTTCAACTACCTCGAAAATCAGGCGGGCATTCCCATGCTGGAGAACCTCAAATGAAAAACATGAACAGTCCTGCCTTTTCAAAGATAACCAAGCTCTCGCGTTCTTTTTCCCTATTATTCCGCAAAGGGAGCATCTGTGCGTCAATGCAATCCTGGGCGTATAGGCGTCCTCGCCTGTACAACGAAGACAATGAGATTGGCTGGTCCGGCAGCCGCCGGACCAGCGAACAGGCGAGGACGCCTATTCGCCCAGCCTATCTATCCCTATCTACGAATCGAATATGCGTTCTCCGTTCAAATGTTCGTTCTGCTGTGCATGTATGCATGCTATTCTCGACCCTCTTGCTGGCGAGTGATGGCGAGACGCAACTGAAAAAAGCGACAGCCCTCCTGTCGGCCAATTTGATTCTCACGCAATTTGAAGCAGACTTCTCTGAAACACCCCCGAATGCCGCGTTCATGTATGAGCAGATGAACAGTATTCCCGATGACTACGTGAAGCCCGATGAAGCCCGGATTAAACTTCAAGAGGTCTACCAAGACCGCGTCCGCGCGGACTATCGCCAAAAGGTCAATGTGTTACTCGCCCGGATTGCTGAAAAAAATGGCCTAGACGATGCGTTCGAAGAACCCTTCCGAAAAAAATCAGGAACCATTCCTGACGCAACGCTCAGAGCCGTACGAGAAAGACATTTTGCCGCGTCCTTTGAAGCGCAACGAAAAAAGGCCTGCGACGACCAACTTGCCCAAGTGACGCGCGATATGTTTCCAACAGAAGAAGAGGTCGATGCGGACTCAGAAGACACCTTGATCAAGAAACTCACCAAGCGTCTGGCCGATGCGCAAAAGTTCCAGGTCTTTGAGGAAAACCGTGTTTATCTGCGAGATCTCGTGATCAAGCCAGCCGTTCAAGATGCGTACCGCCAACGCACCATGCAAAATCAGTTCCTTGAAGGCGTGCGTTCATCGGAGGCTGTCACACCGGAGGAATTTGCAACCTTTCTGGAAAAGGCACTTTTGGAAGCCCTCCCCGAGTTCAAGTCAGAAAAATTTCCCATGGTCTACACCATTTTCCCTTCTGTAAAAAATGGGATCACGCCTCTCTCCGAGAAAAAGGCTAAAACGCGTTATGTGGAATTTTTGCAAGCCACCTCCACAAGTCTTTCGGAAGAGGAGACCAAGACACTCATCCTCGCTGATTTAAAAGGTCACAACGAGCGGGGTGCTTCGCGCGACAAGATCCGCGACCTGTTCATGAAACAAAGTCTGGAACAGGCACCTAAACGGTATGTTGACCATTTTGCAGAGAATAGACGGAACTCCGTTGAGTTTTATCTCAAGAAATATCCCATACCAGAAAATGAAATGCGCGCCTTCTTTGAAACGATCTTCGCGCAGAAGCAACAAAAAGCATGGGAAGCCGCCCGTAACAGCATCATCAGCGAACAACTTTCCGCCACCTATCCAGCCTTACAAGCACATTCCTGGACCCCAAAAGATGCGATAGTTGAAACCTATACCGGCATTGAAGCCACCGAAGAGGGACGCACCCTCCGGAAAGAGATCCTTAAGGGTGTCGCCAATAGTTCAAAAGGTCATGAATCAGCACTTCAGGAGACGCGCGAACAAGCGGGGGCATTACTTGATCAAGAGCTGGCGCGCGGATCACAAGCGCTGCGTCGACAAAAGGGCCTTGTCTTAGCCTGCAGTAATGAAATTGTTACAGAAGCCTCTACGCGAATGGCAACGACCAAGCCCGAAAAGTTGGCGGCTGAATTATTTGCGCTCTTCCGTCCACGCATTCAAGCGCAATGGCCCGAAGTCCGGGAGAAAGAAATTTACGCGCCACTCAATCCCAAACCGGGAAATGCAACGAGCGCATACCTCAGCATTTTCCCCTCCGTTGACGCCTTATTGCGTCAATTGATCCGAGATGCCATCCAGAAGCTGGCCGAGCCGAAACCCATCCCTCCGAAAGAACCGCCACCGCCGGAAACGCCACCACCGCCAGAAGAAAAAAATGAACCCATCAAACTCTCTTGTGTCTTCACAATCGACCTCAAGGACAATCAGATCATCATACAAAATAACGGCGACATCTCCATTGATCAAGCCACGCTCCCGGTCTTATACGATGATTATCGAAACCAGGAATCCAAGACGTTGACGCACCTTGCCGATCAATTCGCGGAGCAACTGGAGAAAAAGGCACAGGGACAAAACATCGAACTCACGTTAGACATCACCGTCAAAAACGGCATGATTTACTACCAACTGGTCTCACGCCTCCGCGACCGCCTTGACTATCGGCTGAAGAAGCTGAGCAATAATGAAAAGCTCAGCATCAAGCTCACCGATAAGATGGAATAAATCCTCTACTTCGTGAAATAGCTATTATACCATGTCACGCATTCAGCGACTTCGTCCACCAACTTATCGGACATGTACTCATATTCGCAGGTCAGGACGCCATTGAACTTTTGGCGCTTCAGCTCATCCATCACCTTTGAGAGTTCTGCACAGCCCTTGCCATAAGGAACGACACGTCCCTTAGCATCCAAGCTTGCCACATCCACCAGGTGCAACGTGGTGATACGACCTTCCAGCTTCTTGACACCGGCCAGTGCTGGCTTGCCCGCGTTGATCCAGTGACCGATATCCGCGCCAGCGCCGATTTCAGGGTACTTCGCGAGGGCTTCAGCCATCGCTTCCGGGAAGCCAGCGGGTTGTTTGTGATTGTGAAGGGCTACCTTAATGCCAGTCTCCTTGACAAACTTGCTCAGGAGTGTCATATCCTTGTCGCTCTTGCCTGCTTCCACTTGCAGGGTTTCGATGCCCATCTCCTTTGCAAAATCAAACAGTTGCTTCCAGCCTGCCTCATCCTTTGCACCGCACACGCCATAATTGACGAGCTTGACATTCTGCTCCTTCAAAAACGCTTTGACTTTTCCCCGTGTCGCCGAATCCATTGAAAACTGGGTAGTTCCCTGCAGGTCACCGCCCAATTTCTGTCCTGGATAGGCTTCAACATAGTCAAAGCCGATTTTCTTGGCTGTTTTCACAGCATCAACGAACGACATATTTCTGAACGAATAAAGCTGGAGCGCCAATCTCGGCTTCCATGTTTCACTCATACCCGACAATGCCATCCCGGAAACGACCAAACCCATCACTAAACGCTTCATGCGAATCTCCCCTCTTTGAGTTTATCTCTAACGATGCAACGTATGGCATCCCTGTGCCACTCCTACACCATTCAATGTCGCTTAGTATAATTTAATCCTGCCCCGCTATCGAGGCTTTTTTTAATCGCGTACAATGGACGCGTTGCGATATCAAAAGTATTTCATGACAGCCTGACGGAATTGCGCCAAGAATAGGGTCTTAAAGTAGGCCGCGTTGTTCTGCTCGTAAAACAGTAGCATTCCCATCTTCAAACGGCTGAATATATATTAATCAACTCTTGCCGTTTATTGTACATGACTAAACACCCTCTTCGTATCATTTAACGGCCATAATCGCATCATTTTTGATCCGATAACGCAAGACGAAGACACTTTTTCTCAGATCATTTTTCGGCAGGATCCCTCAGCGTTGCCAAATACGTCCGCAATTCCTTGGTCACTTCGGGATGCGCCTGAAGCACATTCCTCGTCTCTCCGGGATCGGCGGCGAGATCGTACAGTTCCTCGACACCCCTGAAGCCGGGTTGTCCCTGTTTCTTCGCAGGCACCCCCTCAATCCATTTCCACGGTCCTTTCCGCACGGCAAACGTGCCGTCGACACTGTGGAGAACCAAGACCTTCCTGCTTGGCTCAACCGCCTGCCTTCCCAGCAATGCCGGGAGAAAACTGAAACTGTCTTCAGCGCCCGCCGCGGTTTTCGGCAGCGGCTGTCCCGTCAGTTCCGCCATTGTCGCCAGCAGATCCACCAAACAGACCATCTGCCCCGACTCGCTCTTGGCAGGGATGTGCCCCGGCCAACGGGCGACGAAGGGCACGCGGAATCCGCCTTGATAGATGGTGCATTTCTGACCTCTGAAATCCCCGTTGGGCTTCAGTCCCTTTTCCTGGGCTTCCCACAAAACTTGCGACTGGGGGGTATAGGGTGCGGGGACTTCCCGTAGATCTTTTGGTTTTGCGCCCAACCGGCAGCCGCCGTTGTCGCTTGTGAAAATGACAAGGGTGTTATCGGCGAAACCCGCCTCCGACAGCGCCGCCAGTATCTTCCCAACGGAGATGTCCACATCCCTGATCCAGTCGCCATACGGGCCGGCCCCGCTGGTGCCTTGCGCTTCCTGGGTAGGCGTGACAGGCTCGTGAACCGCGGCCGAGGCAAAATACAAAAAGAAGGGCTTCGCCTGATTCTGCTGCCTAATCCATGAAACGGCCTTGTCCGTCAGAACCGTCTGCGCCGTCCAGTCGTCGCGCTGGGGCGCGTCAAAACCCATGTAGTTTTTTCCGTAGTAGCACGGGCGGAGGCGGTCCACATGATTGGTCGAGCGGAGACCCCACACCGCTTCGTTATCCACGTAAATGCCCCACAGTTCCCCGTGGTTTTGGGGAATGCCGAAATAGGAGTCGAACCCCACCTGTAGCGGACCGGGCGTGAGGGGCGAACTCAGATCGGTTACCGCACGCGGCTTTGCCCCGAACCCCAAGTGCCATTTTCCGACGATGCCGGTGACGTAGCCGGCCTGTTTGAGCAGCGACGCCATGGTCGGGCGCGATGTCTCGATGAGCAAGGGGTCCAGTTCGCCGAGCACGCCGCTCTTCTGCGACGTCCTCCAGCAGTACCTGCCCGTCATCAGCCCGTAGCGCGTGGGTGAGCAAACGGAACTGGGGGTATTCGCATCCGTAAAGCGGATACCCTCCCGGGCTAGGCGATCGATGTTTGGCGTTCTGACAAGGCGCTCAGGAGCGCCGTTGCAGCCCACCGAACCATAGCCGAGATCGTCCGCCAGAATGACCACGATGTTCGGCCTAAGCCCCTCCGCGCCATGCAACGCCAACGCGGGTGTGAGAAACACGAGCAGCAAAATAGATGTGTATTTCATAAATTAACAGTGTCAAGCCACTTGCCTGTATTCGCATCGAATATCCTCGGGCCGGCCTTGGCCGACTTCATGGTGATCGCTCTGATCCGGATGCCCAACGTCCGCGCATCATTGGAGCCTGCGTTTGTCTTTTGCGGAACCCAGCCGTTGACGCGCAGTTCCAAAGTGACGTGCCCCTCCGCTGTCGGCGGAAGCTCAACCGCGATCGGTCCCGTTCCGGCTTTGAGCGCCGCAAGCCGCTTGCCGTCCAGATAGAGCCCTGCATCCTCCGACACAGCCGCGCCCGGGACATCCGCCTCCAATGTGATCGTGTAGCGCTCGCCCGGCACCACCGGCAATACCAACCGCGAACCCGTCGTAGACCAGCGGCTCGGCTTCACACCGTTTTCACGGTCGTTCCATCCGCGCAGGTAGCGTCTGTCGCCCGGCCCAACGCGGATCGTATAATGCGCGAGGGACTCCCTCGTCCAGTCTATGGCCAGATCCCCTTCGTTCAGCGCAATCTGCGCCCGGCCGCCCGCGTGATTTTCCGTCGTGAATCCACCTGGAGCTTGATTCGCCGTGAGGATAGCCGATGTCACATTGGAGCCGACTAACACGCTCAGCTTCTCCTCACCAAAAGTGCACCCTTGCACGATGGCCCTTCCGGCATCCAGTTGGATCGCAGGCGAACCCGCGCCGCGGTTGTCCCAGTGTACAAAGTTACAGGCACTGGCCGTGAACTGTCCCGACGGGCTGCGCATCCACACGCAACGGTCGATAGGTCCCCAGAAGGAGCAATTCACAAGGCTGACCTTGCCTACCGCCTTGGGACCGACCTCTAGACACACGGCATCGGTGCTGCTCCAGCGTCCCACAAACTCGCCGTTGGAGATCAGCAAACCGGGCGCCTGCGCTTGCTCCACCACAACGGCACGCTGACAGGAATCGGCCCCCAGGCCCAGAAAATTTCCATTCGCACTGCCGTGCGCTGATTCGGAAAATTTGTAGCCGATGTTGTATCCGAAGCAGAAGGTGTTGAGCACGTAATGCCAGTCGGTACGCGCGAACTCGAAGGCGACGCTCTGCGTATTCACCCATTTGCAATAAGGATCATCGGCCTCATAGAGAACGTTGAAGGGCCAGAAGTGGACGTTCTCGATGTGTCCGATGTCCGTACACTGATCCACGTAGATGCCACGCTTGATCGGATAGCCGGTGACGTTGCGCACGAGATGCCGATGAGCAGCCACCAACTTAATGCCTTCGTAGGGATTCAGCAACAGGCACTCGCTGACCCCCACGTTATCCGTGTTCTCCGACAGCACACAGGGAGGATAAGGCACAGGGGGAACGTCTGTCTGTTTCCACTCAGGATAGGCGATAACCAAGCCCGCGATGGCAGCATTGTTGCCGGCCAGTCTGATGAAGGGCGCGCCGTCCTGTGAGCCGCGGCCCGCGTAAGCGAACAACACCGAACCGGTCAGGTTGTTTATACGCTTCCTTCCCGCAGGCGGTGTGGGCGGCACGCGGTAGATGCCCTGAAGCGTCACGTTGGCAGGAACGGAGAGACCGCCGCTGATCCGATACTGCCCGGCAGGCACCTCTACAACCCCGCCGCCCGCCTGACCAGCCTCGGTAAGCAAACGCTGAAAGACCGCCGTGCAGTCTTCTTGTCCGCCCGACTTGGCACCTGCCTCCTTGACATTCCAGCGCGAAGCCCCGGCCTGGCCAAAGCCGAAGAG
>JBAXOG010000175.1:0-9757 GCA_037133395.1 bacterium
GTGTAGCTGTTGCCGAATTGCAATTCAGCGGAGCGGCCGTCGGCCTGCTGGTCAAAGTCCTGAAGCAGGTTATAGGACGCTCCGGCGAATACGCCCCACCGTTCGGTGAACTTATACTGGAGGTCCATTCCGGCGTACACCCCGAACAGGCACTTCCCGTCCGAGCTGCTGCCGCTGGCCAGGTCCCCGTCGCTGTACGAAAAATCGCTCTGCATCCACGCGACCGTCCCGCCCGCCGAGGCGACGACGCTCAAGTCCTTGATGATGTTCAGCGAGGCTGTCGGCCCTACGTCCAAAGCGAAAAGGTTCGCATTCAGTTTACGCGTCGCCAGCACCGATGGCCCGGCGGCCGAGGTCTCGGCCCGGTCAGGGATATCGCCCAGCGAAGCATACCCCCAGCCATCTTCCACGCCGCTGAACGGCGTCCCGGGAGGCGTACTGTCGTTGAGCAGGTAGGTGTCGGAGATCGTGTCAATGGTGGTGCCGTACCTGACGCTGTTATTGAGCCGGATGTTCTGCCAGCGCAACGCCGCGCGCACCCCGAAGTTCCAGCGCTCGTTTTCCGTCAGGTCGGTCCGCCAGTAGACTTCCAGCGCGGGCTGCATGTCTTCATCCATTTCAGAAGAGGAGCCCGCATCGATGGTCGTGCGCGAACTGTTCATCGTAATCGTGCCGTGTCCGCCATCGCCCAGCGGATCATACTGCTTCACTTTATCATCATACCCCCAGAAGGTCGTATCTATGACGCCGGCATCTTTGGAGGAGCTGTCCGTGCGGTTGAAGCCGTCGTCATAATAATGATCCGTGTCAGCGGCATCCGCTCCGGGATCCTTGGCGCGCGACTGCACCGCCGCCGCCGAGTGGAATTTCGCTTTGTAATTAAACGAGGCGCCGGCGCTCACGCCCAGTTCGGCGCGGGCTGCTCCGGTGAAGCCGCCCACGATTAAAAGCATCGGGATGATTTTATTATTTTTCATTATGTTAAAACTTTCGTTGTTTATCGGACGGCCTCGATGACTTGGTAGAACCGGCTCGGCGCGGAGCCCGGAGCGCTTTCCGTGCCGGGCGGCCCGGAATCGATCCATTGGATCCGGTTGACCGGCGCGACGATCGGAGGCTGCACCGTCTTCCAGGGGTCTGTAACCAAGGCTTTATACTGGATGTAATAGGTCCGCCCCGGCACGGCCGTGAACTCGATCAGGAAGGCATGCGTTTTACCAAGGGTCACCGGTTCCCCGTTGATGCTGAACTTCGTTCCGCTGATAAGGGTCTGCGGATCTTCCAGACTCAGCGAGACCACGACCGAGGATGTCGGCGTGACGCTACGAGTCTTGGTATAGTATTGGAGCTTGAAGACCATCGAGCTGTGTGGCGCGAGCGTGCCGGTCCACTGGATCTCCGAGTTGCCATGCTCATCGACGCCCGTCGCATTATTAAGCGTGACGCCTGCCGGAAGGTTCGTGACTGTCAATGTCACGGCTTTTGCTACACGCGGCGAGGTATTCGAGACCGTCACATTCTGTTCAAAGAGGCCGATCTGTGCATTGAACACCATTGGACCCGTTTCGAGCGTCGGCGCGGATACCACTGAAACCGTAATCGTCGTCTCCACCCAGAAACCGGTCGAGGAATCAGTCACCCGAACCGTGATGCTGGCGCTGCCGGATCCGCCCGGCATGTATTTCAGAATCAGCTCCGATCCGATGAAGGAAGGCGTAACCAGTGCTGGGTTGCTGTTGGTGACTACGCTATAGCTCATTCCGGACCCGTGAAAGAGCTTCGTCATGTCAATGACATCGCTTGATCCGGCACTCGCGACACCGTTCGTCCGCTCATATTGGATATACGGTGTGTTCATACTGACCGGCACCTCAATGGTGTTCGAGTTCGTGCTGACGCCGTAGCTGTTGGCGGCGCGCAGCCGATAGAAATAGGTCTTCCCATCGGTCAGGCCCGTGACTAAACAAGCCGTCGCATCGCCGATAGTCCAGTTGTTATAAATACCGGCGTAGCTGGTGAAGGCGTTGGTTCCTGACACGTCGATCAGATAGTTCGTAGCGCCATCCGCGGCCTTCCATCGCGCTGTGAACCCGTTGGTTGTCACGTCAACCGCTGAAAGTGCGACCGGCGCCGGCACGGGCTGATACGTGAAGCCGTTCGTCAAGGTCACGCTACCGAAGCCTGTTGACCACACCACCACGTCCGCATTGGTGACCACCGGCGAAACACCTGTTGTCACCGTGACGCTATGAAGGCCTTGCGTCACAATCGTAGCGGATATATTGCACAGCGTGACGTTGGTGATATCGGTACCGTTGCCGAGCCAGAGGCCAGCGATGGTCACGTGTGTGCCGCCGTTCATGGTTCCGGCTGCCGGCGCCACATTCGTGATCACGCCGATGACGTCAAAGGCATTGGTTGCCGTTGGCGCCGCATTCCAGTTACTTCCACCGCTTTGCGTCGCCAAGACCGTGACGCGGCCCGCGCTGCTGAAACTCAGGTTGACCGCATTGCTGATGACAGCCGGGCCCGAGCCGACGGAGAAGTTAACTGTCTGCGCCGAATCTGCCGTGGCGCTCAGGACGACTTTATTGGTCACGACTTGTTTCCCGAGATTCGGGAAGTTTATGGTCTGGGTCGCCTTGGCGATTGTCAGTATGCCGGTCGCGCCACCCCGATAATTCGTTTCATTGACGATGCCGATCACGGTATAGGATCCCGTGTTCGTCGGCGCTCCGGAAACACCGTTATAGGTGAGGTCGACCGTTATCCCGGAAGGAACCGTTGTTGCGGTCACAACTCTGGCCGTGCCGTCGTAGGTCTGGTTCGTGTTGCCCAGCGTGACAGTCGTGACGATTGGCTGCGGATCGTTGTAAACCGCAAAATCTCCGAACGCGGTAAGGTCCTCACGAGTGACAGAGGATTCGTCATAACCGGACCGCGCCCAATCCCAGCGTCCATTCAGATAGCGGCAAACCATCGGGGTGGCCATGCCCGCATGAGGCAAGGTCACGTTGGCAACAAAGTCGCTGCCGGTGGGCGTTATCGTCCAGTAAATGCTGGTCGTTTTGCTGCCCGGTGCCTGCGGGTGATTGGTGTCGTGACGATCCACCTGAATAGAGGTGAGGGGGTCGGAGCCGGTTAAGTCGGTTATTTCAATCTCCACAGCACCATCATGGGTGTTCATCGCCAATCCAGAAGAGTAGGTTTTTTCAGATCCGGTTATTGGCAGCGTTGTGCTGATCACGCCATGATTCAGCAATGTGCCGTTGACCACCATGGTGCTTCCCGTCCAGGTTTCCACCAACGTCGTGCTGGGTCCTATGATCACGCTGTCAAAGGTCGTTAGGGAAGGCAGCGTCAAGCTCTGCTCGCCAATGCCGTCGAAGGTGACACCATGGCCAGAGGTGGTCAGTGTGCCGTTGTTGATGAAGTTGCCGCTGACGGTGATGTCGCCGGTCAACCGCAATTCGCCATCTTTCTCGATCTCGATGTCGTTATAATCGCTGGCGCTGATGAGAATGCCGCGTCTAATCCGTAATTTCTGAGTCACTATTAATGTGCTGGAGGCGGTCACCACGGCCGTCTTCAACGCTTTGTTCAATGTCAAGTTATAGAAGGTCAGCGTACCGGGGGCGGTCGCGGACAAGAGCTGATCGCCACCGCCGGCCAACTCTATTGTTCCGGTGTCGGGACTGAAGATTCCGTTGTTGGCAAAATTACCGCTTAGGGCTAGCGTGTTGGTGCCGAGCGAGAGTGACCCGTCAATCGTAAGATCCCCAATGACCGGCGTATTAACGTCTAACGTCACGTTGAAACCAGCGGAGATAACCACAGTGTCATCGGCGGCCGGAATAATACTGTTCGTCCAGGTGGCTGGATCGTTCCACGGACCGCTCTGTACAACGGTACGAATGAGCGAGGCGGGGAAAAGGGATTGGGCTCTCAGCACGGACGACGTGCTTTCGCCCGAGGCATTGTAGGCTGCCACGAGGTAGGCATACGAGCTGTCCGCTCGGGTCGTAGAGTCCGTGTAAGCGATGCTGTTTGCCAGAACCGTCTCGAGGGTCGTATAAACGCCTGGCACCCCTTTGGAATTAATTACGGCCCGCTTAACCCGATAGCCGACTTCATTCTTGGGACTCCCCCACGTCGGACCGGCAACAGTATCAACCGGTGTGCCGTCGGTCCACGTTAGAGAGATGGGCGTTCCGGGGGTTGCTGGAGTGGCGGCCGACAGCACCGGCGGATCGGCCAGTTGCGTTTCAACGGCGACCGTGACGGGGCGCATCATGTCCATCTCCTCGTGGCTAAGCATGTGGCAGTGCCACATATACTCCCACCCAAAAGAGACGATCTCGTTGATGATCGGCGGGATCGGATTCCCTGCCGAGTCGGTGTTATTGAAGCCCGCTTCCGTCCCCAGCACACTGTTGGCGTCGCCTCGCGCGCCAATGGGCATCATCGGGTTCAGCGGGCGGAAGCTGTTCAGCAATCCAAACGGTAATGTCGGGATGATCGGCCGCAACGCAATGATGGTATCCTCAAGCGGACTGAACCGAACGGTCTCCTTCCACCCCAGCTCATTCGCGTCAGGCGGAATGATAATGTTATCCCATGTGACGCGGTTGAGCACCTGCACATTGAACAAATGAAAGTGCAAGGGATGGGTGTCCACACCGTTGTGTGTGACCTTCCAGATTTGAGTGCCGTCGTCTGCGGACGCGATGGGCGTCACATGCAGACTGCTGGGCATCCCGGCTGCTCTCAAATTTTCGGTGGAGGGATTTACAAAGGGGAACAGGATAATGTTCTGAGTGTTGGGCGTAGGGTTTGGAGCTTCAAGACCCAGGTTGGCACTCATTCGGCCCCATTCGTCAAAACTGGCCGAATTCTGTTCGTCATGAAGACCCTTGTTCTCGAATGGCAAGGTCAATGTCCGGCCAGAGCCATTCGGTGCCAACAACGTGTTAAAGGTCAGAGAAAAATCATGGATTCGGGCAAACCCATCCATCGGGGGGAATGCACGAAATGAATTGGTGGATCCACTGTTGTAATAGGCTGAGTTATAGGCGGCTTGTCCGACGATAATCGGATCTTGCGACGACTCAAACACGCCCTGCGGAGCTCCGTTGGTGTCGACGTGGTGGGCGAAGGCGGCCTGCAATGCTCCAAAACGATCCGCCGTGGTGTTCGGTCGATCAAAGGCCAGATCCGGCGCGGTGTTTGCAACAACAACCTGCATGATCGTGCGGGTGTTCGGACCGTATCCGGGCAGGGTTGTGGGGGCTCCAACGGGAGTCAGATCCGGGCCGCCAGTATAGTAGTCGTAAACCGGACCGCGCGCAGGGAAGGCCGCAGGGGCGTCATTGTAAAGAATCAGCGTCTTGCCGCGATACTGGGAGAAATCAACAATCACATCGGCCCGTTCGGCGGGGGCCAACAAGAGCGAGTGCTTATCGACATTGCCCACATCAAAACGTTGCGCGTCGGTGATATACGTGATCGGCTGATTGGGAATGACCGCTGGCGCAGGTAAAAAGCCTCCCTCGGAGGCGATTTGTATCCAATTTGGACCTACAGGGCTCCACGTCGTATCCGGATTCGGGGCAATCACCGGGTCAGTCTGGGCAGCCGCTAATTCTTCGGGCTTCAAAGCCACCTCGCTGCGTGTTCCAGTTCTGGGATCGGCAACGTACCATTGAAGATTCCACATACGGTCATTCCCTGCATTGAGGATTTTCAGCCGATAGGCTTTCGGGCTGACCGTAGTCGTCGGGTAGGCAGTGCCGTTTACAACAGGAGTGTCATGGAACGCTTCCATACCCACGGAAATATTGGGTGTGGAAGGAATGAGAGGTGGCTCATAGTATTTAATTGAGGGATCGCTCGGGTCAACGTTCGGGTCATAATAGGGATTGGCGATCGGAGGGTACTTCGCATCCTTAGCTGGAGGCCAAAACCACGGTCCATACATCCAACGGCCGAACGGATTTGCGCCCGTGATGGAACCCGGATTCTGTGCCGGCATGTAGACATGCGGCAACCACAGGCTGCCGAGTCCTCCCCAGCGGCTGGCGTCCCATGTCGGATCTGTCGCGGTAATGTTCGCTGACACAAAGGTCTTGTCCTGAATAATAAGTGCGAGCGTGTACGCAGGTCCAGGAATGATCCCGTCAGCGATCAACTTTTTCTCGGTATCATCAGTCAAAATGTATGGAGCAGCCTCGCCAGCGTAAACGTTGAGACGCGTGATCCCCCAGGAGTGGTCGTGGTAAAACATCAAGCGCGCACTCTGCTGATTGGTGTAGAAAAATGTTTGCGCACCATCCCCTGGATCGGGCATATCCGGAACATTGCACACGCTGACGCCTTTGGGATAACTCGTCACCTCCCCCGCGGGAGTGATCCACTGGTGCGCGGTTCCATCGCTGATCCAGGGAGTGACGCCACCGTGCAGATGCATGGTGGCACGGTTTTCAGAAAAACAACATTCGTCCTTCGGGATGTCGCCGGCTATCGGATTCCGAACTCTGTCCATCACGGTGCCTTCGTCCATCGCCATGTCCATCGGCACGCCATTATTATCGAGCATCATCATGTCCGGTCCGGCGCCGGAACCCATGATGGAGGTGTCGACAGGCAGGAAAAGATTCCCGCTGACGCCCGTGGGGAGCAGATTTCGAAACAATATTCGCACCGGACGGTTTTTCGTGGCCACGATAGCCGGACCGAGATAATGCGGATGATCGACACCGAAGTAACCAGGAATCGGCGTATCAGCGTCCCCAGGATTTAAACTCGCATTACTGAGAGCCACATGAGCCCCTGGGATGACGCTCGTGGAAAGTTGCACATAGCCTCGAAGAAGCGTGGGTGGCAGACTCGAGTGCATCTTCTGCCGATACTGGACGACTGCGATCTCATAATAGTCGGCCCCCGGATACGTGGTTGTGTCAGGAACTGCTATAGGAATGTACTGTCCGAGATTGTTCGTGCCCGCGGGTCCAAGGCCAGCCAGTGTGTCAACAAACTTCTTAATGCCCGGCGTCAGATAACCCGATCCGGCGCGTGTAACCTCGATGCTCGTAATAGCCCCAAGAGGCGCAATCGATGCCGTTGCACTAGCGCCTTTGTCTGGCTCTCCGACTGTGTCACGGATCGTCACCATCGGTTCAGTCAGGTATCCTTCACCGCCTGCGGTCACATCAATTCGATCGATGCTGATCGTCGCCACGGCGGTGGCTGGTGTGGCCGCAAACTTCACCCCGTCGAGAATATCGAGGATCGGGGCTGATGTGTATCCCGAACCGGGATCAACCACCTCGATTGCCAAGACAGACATGCTGCTGGGGTCTAATATAGCGTACCCTGTCGCCTGTCTTCCATCCGGGAGGTCGGGCTTGGAAAATTTGACGATAGGGTCGGTCGTGTAGCCACTACCCCCACTGATGAGAAATAAGAAATCGACCCCGCCGGATGCTCTGGCCTTAGCCTCATATCCCGGTGTGGGGTTACCGCCAATAATCTCGACAGACGGAGCAATGAATCCGAAACCTGGTTCGTCCACATCGACACGCGTCAGTACGCCTAGGGCGAACGTCGCCTGTGCGGCAGCCGCAACTGGCGTCGCGATCGCGCTCGTGATCGCGACAGACGGGGTTGCGAGATACCCGCTACCTGGGCTCGTGACAATCACCTGAGTGATGGCACCCGTCCGAGGGTCGACCTCCGCGACTGCGGTCGCCCCCGTCCCGACGTCACCGGCAGCAGGAGTGATCGTGACGCGTGCGTCGGCAAGCACTTGAGGACTATTAGCCCAATTCGAGTAGGGTCCGAAGTAGTGAGGAACTTTCGTCTCATCCCTCGGGTTCGTCGGCGCGCCGGCGATTGCTTCCGCTCTTTTTCCAAAAGCGAAAAGCACCGTAACCACAAACATAGCCGCTAGAAATGCCGAGTCTTTTCCCGTCAACTGAATCAGTTGTTTCATGCTGCCCCTCCTCATGGATCAACAAGGTTGCGACGCTTTTTCCAATGCAGTAGCCACGTCATTAGGCTGACCTTGGGTCTGTTCAGCCAGAAGCCTTCAGCGCACAATGAAAAATAAACACGTAACGCGGTTAATATTATACCCGTACGAGGTTACTCGGCAGGTCTATTTTAAAAACGGATAGGTGTCACGTTGCGGTAAAAACGTTTTATTGAAAAAAGATGCCGGCGCGGACGGTGTAGCTGTTGCCGAATTGCAATTCGGCGGAGCGGCCGTCAGCATGCTGGTCGAAATCCTGAAGCAGGTTATAGGACGCTCCGGCGAACACGCCCCACCGGTCGCTGAATTTATACCGGAGGTCGATTCCCGTGTACACCCCGAGCAGGCACTTCCCGTCCGAGCTGTTGCCACTGGCCAGGTCTCCGTCGCTGTACGAGAAATTGCTCTGCATCCACGCGACCGTCCCGCCCGCCGAGGCCGCGACACTCAGATCCTCGATGATGTTCAGCGAGGCCGTCGGTCCTACGTCCAAGGCGAAGAGGTTCGCATTGAGTTTACGCGTGGCCAATACCGGAGGTCCAGCTTCGGTTGTCTCTTTCCGATCTGGCACATCCCCCAATAGAGGATACCCCCATCCGTCTTCAACACCGTTGAACGGCGCCAAGGGAGGGACACTCCCGTTGAGCGTGTAGGTGTCGGATATCGTGTCACGGGTGGTGCTATACAGGGTGTGGTTATTGAGCCGGATGTTCTGCCAGCGTACTGCCGCACGCACCCCAAAGTTCCAACGCGTGTTTTCCGTCAGGTCGGTCTGCCAGTAGACCTCAAGCGTGGGCTGTATCTCTTCATCCCGTTCAGAGGAAGAGCCCGCATCGATGGTCGTGCGCGAACTGTTCATCGTAATCGTGCCGTGTCCGCCATCGCCCAGCGGATCATACTGCTTCACTTTATCATCATACCCCCAGAAGGTCGTATCTATGACGCCGGCATCTTTGGAGGAGCTGTCCGTGCGGTTGAAGCCGTCGTCATAATAATGATCCGTGTCAGCGGCATCCGCTCCGGGATCCTTGGCGCGCGACTGCACCGCCGCCGCCGAGTGGAATTTCGCTTTGTAATTAAACGAGGCGCCGGCGCTCACGCCCAGTTCGGCGCGGGCTGCTCCGGTGAAGCCGCCCACGATTAAAAGCATCGGGATGATTTTATTATTTTTCATTATGTTAAAACTTTCGTTGTTTATCGGACGGCCTCGATGACTTGGTAGAACCGGCTCGGCGCGGAGCCCGGAGCGCTTTCCGTGCCGGGCGGCCCGGAATCGATCCATTGGATCCGGTTGACCGGCGCGACGATCGGAGGCTGCACCGTCTTCCAGGGGTCTGTAACCAAGGCTTTATACTGGATGTAATAGGTCCGCCCCGGCACGGCCGTGAACTCGATCAGGAAGGCATGCGTTTTACCAAGGGTCACCGGTTCCCCGTTGATGCTGAACTTCGTTCCGCTGATAAGGGTCTGCGGATCTTCAAGGCTCAACGAAACCGCGACCGTTGATGTCGGCGTGACGCTGCGAGTCTTGGTATAGTATTGGAGCTTGAAGACCATGACGCTGTTGGCCGCGAACGTGCCAGTCCATTGGATCTCCGGGTTGCCATGTTCATCGACGCCTGTCGCATTATTCAGGGTGACCCCTGCCGAAAGGTTCGTGACGGTCAATGTCACGGCTTTGGCCACAAGCGTCGAGGTATTCGAGACCGTCACGGACTGTTCAAAGAG
>JBAXOG010000176.1:0-9636 GCA_037133395.1 bacterium
GAGTTGAAGACGCGGAATGCGGTTTACAGCAAGTCCAACCTGTCGGCTTTGAGTGGCACGGGCTTTGGTAACGGCTCCTTGCAGACGACCGAAGGGTCGAATCCCAAGGGCACGATGGTTCGAATTTTCTAAGGGGAAAAACGTTTTAAGATCAACACTCAACGCTGAAATGTTCAACTTCAGCGTCAGTGTGAATTTTTAATTACATACGGGGGAGGGTAGAGGGAATGAGAAGAATTGCAGGGTTCGTATTATTGTTGCCGTTGGCGGCGTTGAGCACGACGGAGTTTTATGTGGCACAGGATGGCAACGATACCAGTTCTGGTTCGAAAAGACGCCCCTTCGCCACGTTGGAGCGGGCGCGGGATGCGGTGCGGGAATTAAACGCCGCCAAGAAGTATACGCGTGATGGTGTGATAGTCTGGTTGTGCGGAGGGGTCTATCTGCGCGAAAAGTCGTTTGATCTTGATGCCCGCGATTCCGGACAGGTGGATGCGCCGGTGGTTTACGCGGCAGCGCCGGGCGAGACGGTACGGTTGGTGGGTGGGAAAGTGATTCCGGCATCTGCGTTCAAGTCGGTGACGGATCGGGCGTTTCTTGACCGGGTCATTTCCCGGGCCGCACGACGCCACTTGGTACACGTTGATCTGAAAGCGCTGGGTATTACCGACTATGGCGAGTTGAAGCCGATGCATGCGGTTGACTTTGGTTCCAGCACGCATTACCTGCCCGCGCCCTTGGAGCTGTTCATCGATGGTAAGGCGGCGACACTTGCGCGTTGGCCTAATCGCAATGAGGCGCTTCCCTTTCTGGGAACCGTTGACTGTGCGGTCCAGCAGGTCGAGAAGGGAAAAGACAATAAGCCGCTGAGCTATTCGACGATGTGCTTGAAAAATGTGCCTGTCAAGGCGTGGGGCTATCGGGGCGACGGCGACTATCCGGGCATCTTTCCTGAACAGGCGATGTCGCATCTCAAGGCGTGGGGCCCGTTGGAGGATGCGTATGTGGTCGGCGGCTTGGTCCGAGGATATAGCCACACGAGCCGAAAGATCAGCGCAATGGATCCGGCGACGGGTACAATCACTTTTAGCACTCCTGTAAGGCTATGGGCCACTTACGAAGATAAGGCGCGGAATTATTACTTCTCCAATCTGCCTGATGAACTCGATGTGCCCGGCGAATATTATCTCGACCGGAAGACTGGCGTACTGACCCTCTATCCGCCTGCCGGGTTCAATGCGAAATCTGAGATCGTAGTCTCCATGATGAAGAACGTGCTCGTGGCGATGGAGGGTTGCTCTCATAT
The DNA here is from genome assembly GCA_037133395.1 of bacterium. GTDB lineage: Bacteria > Verrucomicrobiota > Kiritimatiellia > RFP12 > UBA1067 > CAIZQW01. The sequence goes on from JBAXOG010000176.1 coordinate 1,307, forward strand.
TCGTCTGCGAAATCTGACGTTGGAAGCCACGCGCACCAGTGGCGTATATATTGAACGTGGCGAGGATAATGTCATCGAGAAATGTGTGATCCGCAATACCGGCATCGTGGGTGTGCAGGTCGGCTTCGGTTGGGACGCTGGACTGAGTGGGGAATGGGGCACGCCTGCATGTCCCACGGTTGTGTCGGATGAGATGAAAGCTGCCGGACCCGGTAAGCCGTTGCCACGTCTGCCCGGTTCATTGAGACACGTGCTCTGTACGGGCATGGAACGGTTGCCCAGTCGGCTCCCAAACGCGACGGCGTGGGACCGGCAGGGCGGACGACGCAACGGTCTTGATGGGTGCACGATCTACGACACCGGTATCGGGGGCGTGATCCTCGGTGGCGGCGACCGCAAAACGCTGACTCCCGCGGAAAACTTCGTGCGCAATTGCGACATCTACCGCACCGACCGTCGCGTCCACATGTATGCCGAGTCGGTCCTCGTGGACGGTTGCGGCAATCGGGTCGAGGGCAACTACCTGCATGACAACTTCGGTGGACTGCTCTATTTTCTCGGTAACGACCATCTCATGCAGTACAACGAGATCAGTCGAGGGATGACGGCCTCTCAGGATGGCGGCGTCATCGAAACTCGGCAGAACCCTAGCATGCTCGGCAACAGGATCAGATTCAACTTCATCCACCATAATGAGCGAGGCAGTCTGGATCATAACGCGCAGAATTGCACCATTTATCTGGACAACAACACCCATGGCGTGGAAATCTTCGGCAACGTTTTTTATCGAAACATCGGTCGCACGGTTCCACCCTATTCGAGGGTCCAGATCAGTGTTAATGGCGGGCACAATCATCTGATCGCCAACAACCTGTTCATCGACAATCCTGGCGCGGTGATTGGAGATGGGGGTAATTTCGAGAAAACCGCAAAATACTTGACCATCAACAATCCGATGTTGCGAAAGGATGTGGATGTGGCTACGCCGCCCTACGCGACACGGTATCCCGAATTCTTCCAGATGTATACCGGTATCGTGAATTGCGACACTAACACGCCGCTTTTCAACCGGGTCTTCAACAACGCCCTGGTCGGTAATAACGAGGGTGTTGGCCCCAGCCGCTATCCAGACAAAGACTATCGCCACCACAATGTCGAAATCGATACCGCTCCCGGCTTTGTCAACGAGGCCGCTGGCGACTTCACGGTCCGTTCCGACTCGGTCATCTTCACGCAGATTCCCGGTTTCGAGCCGATCCCGTTTGAGAAAATGTGGAGAAGTGGGCAAAAAACCACGGATGAACACAGATGAGCTCGGATTGAATTGAGATTGAGTATTACCACGTAGAACACTAAGTTTGGAAGGATGATCAATATGAAACGTACACTTTTTGCAGCTCAACTTTTGGTACCGTTGGCTTTGCTGCAGGCCGCTGACATCACACTCACTGGAACACTCCAGCTCCCAGTGAGCCATAGCATCGGCTGGGTGCGCGCCAATGCGCAAGCCAAAGACCAGAAGGGCTGGGATGGCGTGCTGGATGAAGTTAAATGGGGTACGCCCTCGCGTCAGCAGATCGTGGAGCGGAATTGGGACGGGAAGATCACCGACGAGCAATGGGCCGATGCCGTGAAACAGAAGGGCGAGGGCAAGAAGGAGGAGGTAAAATTCGACCTCTGGGTGCCGGATGGCGTGGACGTGGTGAAAGGGATTGTGGTCATGTCCGGTCACGGTAGTGGAACCGGATTGTTTCTCCGTCAGGATCTTCGGACGCTGGCGCGCGAACTGCATCTGGCGATCTTCAAGTTCGTCGGCAACCCGATGCAACGTGGCTTCTGGCCTCGTAGCCTGCTGTACGAACGGCTGAAGATTTTTGCAGACAAAGCCGGTCATCCCGAACTTCAATATGCGCCGCTCTTTCTGTATGGACACTCCAATGGAACTGGCTTCTCGGCGATCTTTACCGCGACTGAGAGCGCACGCGTCTGGGGATGGGTGTCCATGCGTCCCGGCATCACCTTTCAGGTTTATCAACCCGGTGCGGCGCAGGTGCCGGGTCTTGTGATCTTCGGTGAGGACGACCAGTTCCTTGCACGCCCCTCACGTGAGGAAAATCTCGCTGTTGTGCCACGCATGCGCAATCAACATAACGCACAATGGAATTTTGCTGTGGAGCCCAAGACCGGTCACGGGCCTGGCGAAAACACCTGGCCGTTGGTCTTCTCCTTTCTCCGACACACCTTCGCCGCGCGTGTGCCAGCTAATGGTGACCCGCGCAAAGGCCCTGTGACGCTCAACACGCTCAAGGTCGAAAGCGGATGCCTCGGCCAAAATTGGAACCCTGGGAAAGGCGGCTATCAGGATCTGCCCATCGCGCCGTATGTCTCATTCACTGGAGACAAAGCCATTGCCTCCTGGCTCATCAACGCCGCCTACGCCGCCGATTGGCAAGCGTTCCAACGTGATGGGAAAATCAACGTTCTGCCCGCTCCAAAAGAACCTGCCAAACCGGCGGCGGTACCGGTGGCGGTTCCCGTGAAGCAAACGCCTGCCAAACGTCCCACCCCCGTCGAACAGCGCACCGCAGCCGAAAAGCTGGCGGTCCGCATCCCGAGCTCGATCGATGGGACGGAGCAACTCGTCATCTGGTATTGTCCTGAAAACGCAGTCGCTGCGGCGTCCGGCAAGGGTGTCCCGCTTCTGGTCTTCCTCCACTCGTGGAGTGGCGGCTTCGAACAGGGCGTGTCTTATATTGGTCTGGCCAAGAAGATGGGTTGGGTATTCGTGGCGCCCGACTTCCGCGGCGCCAACAGCAGACCCGAAGCGTGCGCCTCGGCACTCGCCTCCCAGGACATTCTCGACGCTGTTGGATACGCCACGAAACACGCCCGCATTGACCCGGCGCGAATCTACCTCTTAGGCAACTCGGGCGGTGGCCACATGGCCCTAGTCATGGCCGCCCGTGCGCCGAAGGTGTGGGCCGGCGTCAGCGCCTGGGTGCCGATCTCTGACCTTGCTGCCTGGCACGCGGAGAGCGGCGTCCGCAAGAATAACTACGCAAAGATGCTCGAACAGTCCTGCGGTGGCCCACCCGGTCCGTCGACCGCGGCCGAATACCGGAAACGCTCGCCGCTCTTCCATCTGGCCGCAGCCAAGGAGGTGCCGCTCGACATCAATACCGGCATTCATGACGGGCACACGGGATCGGTTCCTGTGAGTCATTCGCTGCGTGCGTTCAACGCGCTGGCCGAGGCATCGGGAAAGCCGGATTGCAAAGTCGCCGAGGCCGATATCGATTTCATGGTAAAGGAGCAGAAGATTCCGGCTGCGCTGAGCCGAGAGACGCAGAATGACCCTGAGCGGCAGAAGACGATGCTGTTCCGACGTAGTGCCGGCCAGGCGCGTATCACGGTCTTCGAAGGCGGACATGATTCCGAAACAACCGCCGCGCTCGCGTGGCTTGCCCGCCAACGCCTTGGGCAGCCTGCTGATTTCAGCTTGGGCAAGGCCGCCGCTTCCGTAGCCGAAGCGGTCGGAAAATAGACAACTCGTGAATGATGATGAACATGAAAATTTCTTTTTTCGTCGTCTTGCTACTGGCCCTGGGATTCCTTCGATGAATTTCTAATGATTGGACTTAACCAAGCAATGAAAGGTACACATCAAATGAACAATAACAAGAACCACGCGCTCACACTTCTTTTCATCATGCTACTGGTAGCTTGGGGCGTGACGGCTAATGCCGGAAATGTTTTGAAAATTGATTTCCAGGCACCGACGAAACCAGTCAGTCCGATCTTACACGGGCTGATGACCGAGGAGATCAATTATTCCTACGATGGCGGTCTGTATGCAGAGTTGATCCGCAACCGTGCGTTCCTCGACGATCCCACCAATGCGTTGCATTGGACTGCCTGCAGTCAATCCGGCGCAGATGGCGTGATCAACGTCATCAATACGCATCCGCTCACCGACAAGCTTCCGAACAGCCTCGAAGTTTATGTCAAGGCCGCCACCGAGGGGCAGCGATTGCGCGTCATCAACGACGGCTATTGGGGCATCCCGATCAAGCCGAGCACCACGTATCGCGCATCGTTTTATGTGCGGGGCGAAGTGCCGGTGAAAAATCGCAAGACCGGCAACATGGAAGGCTCCACATTCGAAGGGTCGCTCACGCTGACTCTCGAAAATGCCGATGGCGCCATCGTATTCGCTCGTGCCGAAACGTCCGCAGTCAACAAGCGCTGGCAGAAGTTCGAACTCACGCTCACCACAGGCCCAGACGTCAAGCCGACAACGGATGGGCGGTTCGTGATTGCGGCGGGCAGTACCGGGAAGTTCTGGCTCAGCCTGGTCTCGCTGTTTCCGCCGACCTACAAGAACCGCCCAAATGGTTTTCGCGTGGACATCATGGAAAAACTCGCGGCGATGAAGCCGCAATTCATCCGGTTCCCTGGCGGCAACTATCTTCAAGGCCGTAGCCTGTGGGAGCGCTTTGATTGGAAGGCCACCATCGGGCCGTTGGAGTTCCGGGGCGGCAAGCCAAGTTGTTGGGGCTATCGTTCGACCGACGGCATGGGGCTGCTGGAATTCATGGGCTGGTGCGAGGACCTCGGGGCGCAACCGGTGCTCGCGGTTTTTGCCGGCTATTCGCTCAGGCAACAATGTGTCGAACCCGGTCCGTTGCTCGAACCGTACGTACAAGACGCGCTTGACGAAATCGAATTCCTGACCGGTGACGCGAAGACAACTTACTGGGGCGGGCAGCGCGCCAAGTGCGGTCATCCTGAACCGTTCAAGCTGACCTATGTGGAAATCGGCAACGAAGATTATTTTGACAAGAGCGGAAATTACGACGCGCGTTACACGCAGTTTCACGACGCCATCAAGGCGCAGTATCCGCACCTGCAACTCATCGCCACCAGCCGCGAAGCCAAGACGCGAACGCCCAACCTCTACGATGACCACTATTACCGGAACGCCGGCGAGTTTTACAAAGACCTCCCGCACTATGACAACGAGAATCGTCATGGGCCCAAGGTTTTTGTCGGCGAATGGGCCACGCGCGAGGGCGATCCGACGCCGAATTTCAACGGCGCGCTCGGCGACGCCGCCTGGATGACGAGCATGGAACGCAATTCCGACCTGGTCGTCATGCACTGCTACGCGCCGTTATTCGTCAACGTCAATCCCGGCGGTATGCAATGGAAGACCGACCTCATCGGCTACAACAATCTGGAGAGCTACGGTTCCCCCGCCTACTATGCGCAAGTGATGTTCGCCAACCACATCGGTAACGTCACGCCGAAGTCCGCGCTCCAGGCTGACGACAACGTGTTTCTGCCATACTCCGTCACCCGTGAAACCAAAACCGGCAAAGTTTTCGTGAAAGTCGTCAACCCCAGCGCGATCGCGCAATCGGTGACCATCGAACTCAAAGGCGCAGCAAAGATTGCCGAGGCAGGCAAGTCTGTCACCCTGCGCGCCACCGGCCCGACCGATACTAACTCGATCACCGAACCGACCAAGATCGTCCCCGTCACCGAGCTGTTGAAGAACATCGCCGGCAGTTTCAGTTACACCTTCCCGGCATGGTCAATCACCGTCTTGGAAGTCGCCGCGAAATGAAAGAAAGAATCATGAGCCGAAATGCTATCATCGTAAAATCACTGGCAATCGGAGTCGCCCTATGTGCCATCTCCGCTGCCCGAGCTGGGCAGCCTGCAGAGACCAAGCCGCACGAAGTCACACTCAGTGCCAACGGCGAAAAGAAGACCATCCAGTCGGAGAAATGTGCCACCCAAGTGAGTGTTCGGACGAGCGCCAACCTGGCGACGGTTGTTCAATCGCAGGAACTAACGGTCGCTCGCGTCTCGGATCAGACGATTGACATCCGGCTCTCACCGAAAGACGACAAACCGCAACCGTCTGCGATGCTCGTAGACTTTCCGCGCGAGGAGAAATGGCGTGGGCTGGTGGCGGAGGCGCCGCCGGTCTTGGAGGTCGGTGATCTGCACGTAGAAGTTACTCGCTCGCCGTTGACGATCACTGTACGCCGCAAAGATGGAACAGTGGTGCAGCGACTGGCTTGGCAGGCGATCGGTGACGTCTCTTTCAAAACCGATGCGCCGGTGTTTGGACTTGGTGAGAATGGTTCTCAGTTTGACCGACGTGGTGCGCAGTATCCGATGTTCCCGAAATGGCGCGGCGGGACGCAAGGCTCCATCTTGCCGTCACCGTTGCTCATTGGCGCGGACGGCTGGGCGTTGTTCATTCCGCAGCCGCACGGCAGCTTCGATTTGCGCGGCACGTGCGGAACGTTCGTTCCCGCCAAGCGGGAGCAAACGCTCCGTTGCTTCGTGATGTCGTGGAAAAAACCTGCCGATGTGCTGGCGGAATATGTGCGGCTGACGGGACATGCCGTGATGCCGCCCAAGTGGGCGCTTGGCTACATGCAGTCGCATCGCACCCTGGAAGGGCCGCAGGAAATTCTCAATGAGGCGAAGACATTTCGCGAAAAAAAGCTGCCGTGCGATGCAATGATTTATCTCGGCACCGGCTACTGTCCGGCAGGCTGGAACAAGGGCCACGGCACCCTCGAATTCAATCCGGCAACGTTCGACAAGCCTGCGGCAATCATCACGAAACTTCACGGCGAAAATTTCAAGGTCGTGCTGCACGTGAACCGCGCGCCGAAAGATTTGCACGGCGCGGCGGTCGCGGACGCCGTAGACTCGCCGAACCACATTAGCGATTACTGGCAACGTCATCGCGCCGTGTTCACCCTCGGTGTTGACGGTTGGTGGCCGGACGACGGCGATGAACTCCCGGAGGCGGGCCGGTTGGCGCGGCATCGCTGCTACTTCGAAGGCCCGCTGATCGACCGGCCCAACGAGCGACCTTGGAGCCTTCATCGAACTGGTGCCGCAGGCATTGCGCGCTATGGAGGCTGGATTTGGTCGGGCGATGTCGACAGTTCCTGGGGCACGCTGGCCGCTCAGGTGCCCATTGGCCTTTCGGCCTCCGTGAGTCTCTCGCCCTTTTGGGGCAGCGACATCGGGGGTTTCCATCTGAAACGGGAATACACCGGTGAATTATTCGTACGTTGGTTTCAGTTCGCGGCCTTCACGCCCTCCTTCCGCGGCCATGGACGCGATTGGCATCTCCACCGGCCTTGGGGCTGGAATACGGGCCAAATAGGGCCTGATGAATGGCGCGAAAAACCCGATCCGGCGGAACTCCACAACGCGGAGGTCGAGCCGGCTTGCAGGGAAGTGCTGAACTTACGTTACCAGCTTCTGCCTTACAACTACACGGCCGCCCGAGAGGCGTGTGACACCGGCATGCCAATGATGCGGGCGCTTTGGCTACATTATCCCGGAGATGCGGAGGCGATGAAACACACCGATGAATTCCTTTGGGGGCGCGACCTGCTGATAGCTCCGGTCGTTGCCAAAGGCGCCACCACGCGGCAGGTCTATTTACCGGAGGGAACGTGGTACGATTGGTGGACTGGCGAAAAGTTGACCGGCGGCAAGACGATCGATCGTCAGGTCACGCTCAACACCATTCCGATCTTCATCCGGTCAGGTGCAGTTATTCCGTTCGATCCAGTCCGCCAGTTCACCGCCCAACCGGAGACCGAGCCGACGGAATTGCGCATCTATCCCGGTGCAGACGGTGAGTTCACGCTTTACGATGATGATGGGCACAGCATGGATTATTTGAAACACGATGGAGCCCGGATTCTCTTTGTCTGGAACGATACCGCGCAGACACTCACCATCGAACCCGTGAACGAAGCCGCGAGTAAAGTGAATCGCTCATTCAAACTTCGCATGATGCCCTACGGTAAGACGACGAGCATCGGGTTTGTAGGAAAAAAAACCACCATGGAACCTGAAAAATGACTACGCTAAGAAAAAAAAACCACCTGATGCGCTCAACGGTATTGATCATTTTCGCAGCGGCGGCGCAGGCCCAGTCACGTTCACCAACGAAGCAACTCGGTGATCCTTTTGCGCCGTATCTCGACGGCAAGGCGCCGGCGATCATGCGCGAGATCGCATCGGTGCCGGACGACATAACCGTTCGGCGCGTACTCTTTCGCATCCGTGAAAAAAACGAAGCGTATGCCGTTATCGCCACACCGAAGACACTGGGTAAGCATCCCGGTATTCTCGTGTTGCACGGCTCTGGCGGTTCAGCCGAGGAAGAAAAAGCGATGGCGTGGGCACAACGCGGTTATGTCGCCCTCGCGCCGGACATGCCGGGACTTTACAGCCCGCTCACGCATGGTAACCTGCCGATGAGCAAAGGCTACGCTGAT
>JBAXOG010000177.1:0-9439 GCA_037133395.1 bacterium
TCACCCCCTTTTTGCGGTACCCCGCAAAAATCTCAATAAAGACAGTTGCTACCTGCGACCTGGTGTAATTCATTTCAACTAAAATGAATCACACCCAAATAACCCCTCCTTTTGTTATTTCTTTCCCGTGTGTGTTCGCGATATAATAGAACCCATCAAAAGTTAATCATTATCAGTAGCTGCCCATAGGACGCAGGTTTTTAGGCTGTAGACTTTTAGACTGTTAGGAAACTCCTGAATTTCAGTTGTGTCCGTGTTGAGTCAGTGTTGGAATTTAGGTTTAGGTTTCTTAGCGTTTCACCTAATAGCCTATAGCCTAAACTGCTACAGCCTAGCCATCTCTATGGGATGGCAGTGAATCATTATGAGTAAATTCCAGACGAGAGACTACACCCTTACCGAAGAAATATCCCACAGTGCCATTCACGCGATTGGCAGCCACTTGGGGGCCGCTATGCTTGCCTTGATGGTCGTTTTCGGCATTCAAAGTGGAACGCACGTTCCGTGGAAGATTGTGAGTGGCATTATTTTCGGAATATCCATCATCCTGCTCTACACGGTTTCATCCATCTATCACGCCCTAACGAATGAGCGCGCCAAGCAGATCATGGAAATCTTCGACCATATCGCCATCTATCTCCTTATCGCAGGAACCTACACGCCCTTTACGCTCGTCACACTGCGCGAAACCAGCCCAGTCATCGCCTGGACGATCTTCGGAATTGTCTGGGGGGTGGCACTCGTCGGAAGTATCACAAAAATCTACAACACGGGCAAATGGCGTAAACTTTCCACACTGGCCTATATCCTCATGGGATGGATCGTTTTGATTGCGATCAAGCCGCTCATCGCGGCAATGCCCTTAGGAGGACTCCTATTGCTATTGGCCGGCGGCTTACTCTACACCCTCGGCACAGTCTTCTATCTCTGGCGGATTATGCCCTTCCACCATGCGGTCTGGCATCTTTTCGTCTTAAGCGGCACCCTCTGCCACTTCCTCTGCATCCAGATCTATGTCATGATGCGATAAAACAAGGCGGTCAACCTCGGCTCGCGCGCTGCACCGTCTCAACCATCGCGAAAATATTCTCCAGCGATGTGCCCGCTTGAACGTTGTGGCAAGAACAGCAGATGTACCCCTGCCCGCCCGCACCGAGTTTCTCAAGGCAGTCCCTCGTCTCGGCACATACGTTCTCCGGCGTACCGAACGGCAACACGCTCTGGTTGTCCACACCGCCATGAAAAATCACCCGGTCACCAAACTCTTTCTTGAGTTCCGCCATGTCCATTCCAGGGCAGGCATGCTGGATCGGGTTCAGCACATCGATCCCGCAATCAATAATCTGCTTCAGCAGTGGACGTGCCGCGCCATCGGTGTGATAAAAGACCTTCAAGCCGTGCGCGTGGATGAGGTCGCACCACCGCTTGAGCCTCGGCTGGAGATGCCGTTCCCACATCTCGGGCGACATCACAAGGCTCGTCTGCCCAGCGATGTCATCGCTGATGAACACCAGATCGAGCGTCTTGCCGGCGCGAGCGAAAAACCGCTTCATCATCTCGGTCTGGATCGTCTCGATCCGATCCAGCACGGCATCCACATACTCCGGATCCAACGCCAGATCCATCATTGCCTGCTCCATGCCTCGCATCTGACAGTAGATCTCGTAGAAGGAAACCCAAGGTCCGATCACCGCAAAATCCTTAGATGCCTCGGCCGCCTTCGCAACCGCCCCGTCGTAATCGAACTTGGCCACGTCCGGCCAAAAGCGGTAATCGACAAGCGACGCAACCGTATCAAAATCCTTGAGCGGGGCCTCGCCGAACTCAGCATAGTGTGATTCACCCGTTTGGATATCTTTAAGCGGTACACCCCACATCGTACGGCTTCCGCCCGATTCCGCGCCCGCGCCGGACTGGCCGCCCGCGCGCTCGCCGATCTCGGTCTTGTAATCCATAAACACCCAGGCGATCTTGTCGAGACCCATCGCGCGATACACGTCAAGGTCATCTGAAACATTGAAGTGCTTGCGTAGCACTGCACCAATCTCCGGCGTGTGCCACAAATCGACCGGCGCACGATCTGTCGGCTGACGATTGAGCGTGGCAAGGATTCGTTCTTTGTGTGTCATTTATTTTTATCCTTTCACATTTTCCGTCACTTCATCCGAGCTGGCGTCACAAAGGGTATCCCTTTCCAAGTCGCCAGTATCTTCAGGTATTGGTAGGGATCGGCCCAAGAAGACGAGGGTTCGACGACGGTTGTCTCAGGCCATTCGTTGAAACTGGTGACCAGAATCGCGTCTGCCCGGGCGTCGGTCGCGGCACGCAAATACTCGCGCAAGGTCGCACCCTCGTCGCGCGGGATGACGAAGAAATCATCCGGACGGAACCCGCTGTTGTCGTGTCCCGGATGAACCGGGAGAAAAGCCTTCTTGCCCTTGCCGTGTGCCGCTTCCACCACGCGGCGGTAGTCTGAGATCACGTCGTCATAGGCCCAGACCCGCTTGATACTGAAGGTCCCGTAGAACCCGAACATCGAAATGTCCGGGACATCCAGCCAGTTAGCCGGAATCGTCATTTTGTTGTTCGTGTTACTGACCTTGTCCATGACCCAGTAGATAGGACCAACTTCGGCCTCGACGCCGCGTTGTAACTGGCCGAAGGTCTCAAGCGTCAGCTTGGGGGCGAACGGCACCTGATACAGATACACGACCGGCTTGCCCTCCATCCGCAGATACGCAGGGCTGTCCTTGACACGCTTCAAGGTCGCCGCAGTCTCCTTGGCCAGCTTGATCACGTCGTGATGAAACTGCGCCAGCTCGCTGCACATCGCAACCTTGACCCCCTCCTCAGCCGCAGTCGGCACGATCACTTGCTCGAAGGCCTTGCCACTGACGTTCGAACCGCCCCACCACGACACGAGTAAGGCATCAATGCCCGCCGCCTTGGCCAAGCGCAGGTGCCAGCGCACCACGTCAGGATTGTCGCTGTCATAATATCCGATCAGCGGCTGCGCCTTCCCTCGTGGTTTCGGTTTAGCACGCTTATCATTCGCATCGCCCCACACATTCCACTTGCCGTGCGGCCCGGTCGCAGTAGTGTACCACGCGTAATAGACCGCCCACAAGGCAGGATGCTTGGCCTGCATCTCCGAACGCTGACGTGGGGGTGCAACAAGTTCCTCAAGTCGCTTGCGCATCGCCTCGGCCCGCTGCGGCTCTTGGGCGGCCAAATTGATCTGTTGCCGAGGATCGCTGGGAAGCCGGTAAAGCTGCACGGGCGGCGCATCAGCTTTCACCTTGCCCTCTGCGGTGATGTCACTGTTGGTCACTCCCATCTTCGCGTAAGGCAGTCCCCAAGGCGGCCCGTGCGGCGACTGGACCGTCATGCCGCAAGAGCCCTGCTTGGGCAGGAATACCCACTCGCCTTGACGCAATGAATAGCCGCCCGTGCCTTGCGCAAGCGCTTCTGTCCGAACAGGTGAAGCATGAAGAGGATCAAGCAAAATAGGCAATTGATTGATGCTGTCAGGTGCCGCGCCTGCTGGCACGCTCACGTTGGCAGCGCCAGTCAGCGTGGCCATCACGTCTGTAAGGCATAACAACGCATCCGATTTCGTTCCCTCCGGTATACGACCAGGCCACCGAGCAATGAAGGGAATCCGATGTCCGCCCTCCCATGCATCAGTCTTTTGCCCCAGCAGCGCACCGTTCGCGCGGTGACCGGTAGCCACCAGCGCGTTCCCGATCATCAACCCTCCATTGTCGCTGGCAAAGATCACGAGCGTGTTGTCCGCCTGCCCGCTTGCTTTCAGCGCCTCCAGCACTCGTCCGACGCAAAAATCTAATTGCTGTACGAAATCGCCGTAGGTCCCTGCCTGACTCGTACCCTTAAACTCCTGGGCCGGCGAGATTGGCACATGAGGAGCAACAAAAGTGAGGTACATGAAAAACGGCACATCGCTCTTGCGCCCCAAGAACTCGACGGCTTTGTCGGCAAAAATCAAATCCACGCGATCCTCAGGCCGCGCGGCATGCGCCGCCGCAGCGCCCTCGCTGATGCCGTGTCCCCAACCTTTCTTCGTGTCCTTCGCGGCGATGATCCGGATCGGATCAGCAGGGTCTGACCCCACCATGCGGTGGTTCTCGACAAAAACGAACGGCGGCTCGTTGTGCGTACGCGGACACCCAAAATAGGAGTCGAAGCCAATCTCCAGCGGCCCTGGCTTCAGCTCCTGATTGTAATCAGGCTCAGCTCCGCGGCCAAAACCCAAGTGCCATTTGCCGATCGCCGCCGTGCGGTAACCAGCACTCTTGAGCAGCGAGGGCAATGTGACCTGTCCCTCGTGGAAGTAGAGGGTCTGGTTGCCTTGGCGCTTGGCACGCATGTAATACGCGCCGCTCAGAACCGCATAACGCGAGGGTTGGCAAACAGCAGCCGGTGCGTGCGCGTCTGTGAAGCGTACGCCTTGTTTAGCCAATTGATCGATGTTCGGGGTCTTGATCTTAGTTGCGCCATAGCACCCGAGATCGCCGTACCCCAAGTCATCGGCAAGAATAAAAAGAAGGTTCGGCCGGCTTGCGGCCGCCTGCTTCTCGATCCCGCCGACACAATGTTGCGACATTAAGAAAAATAATAGTGTAAACACGACTCGATTCTGATGATTCATGGATTGATTCCTTTAGTATGTAATTGATTGAGCACGGCTTGCAACCTGATGCGGGCCGCCTTTGATTCCGCCGTGTCCTGCTCAACCGACACGAGTTTTTCAACGTATGGCGACCCCGTCACGTCATAGAGTTCGCCGTTCTCGCGCAGTTTCCACTTAGTGTCCCGAACGAAATACTTGTCCACGAACAGCGAATGCACCCAGGCGCGGGTTTTGCCGGCCTTGCCTTGAAGGGGTGCAGCAAAGCTCACACCGTCCAACCCGGCAGGTGTCTCGGCGCCCGCCAGTTCAAGACACGTCGGCATGATGTCGCTGAAGTCCACTAGGCCGCTATAGACGGAACCACCGTCAATCTTGCAGGGCCAGTTTGCGAGGAAGGGTACCCATGAGCCGGTATCGAGCAACGTTCCCTTTCCGAATTTGATCTTCCGCCCATCGCGCATTTCGGTCACAAGCCACGGTGGCGTGCCGTTGTCGCCGGCGAAGATGACGAGGGTGTTGTCGCGCAACCCCAACTCCGTCAACTTCGCCAGAATCTCCCCGACTTGTTGGTCGAGGTATTCAATGAGATACGGGAAGTTCATCATGTTGCCGTACATCTTCCCCATCTTATCTGTACCGCGCCCGGGACCATCCGGATTCAATGGCGTCGGCAGATACGGGAAATGCGGAATCGGAGACGCGTAATAAAGAAAGAATGGTTCGACCTTGCCTTTGCGATTTTCAAGGAACCGCAATGTCCAGGCTTGCAGAAGATCTGGCGTGTACAAACCCTTGACCGGTTTTCCGTAATGTTCGAGATGGGCGCCACCGAAAATGCATTGACGGTCAAACCCACATTCTCGCGGGTGCGAACAATCAGTATCCTTCTCAGATGATTTAGGAACGAACGCTTCGCCTCCGGCGTTCCCGAGATGCCATTTGCCAGCGACGGCGGTGATATAACCGGCCGCCTTCAGGCGCGCAGCAAGAGTAGGATGTGCCTTGGCGTCAAGGCTCTTCGTCGCACCGCTACGCCCGGCAATATCGTGGAACCCGACGCGAAAGTTGTACTTGCCTGTCAGCAGTTGCGCCCGGGATGGGGAACATACAGGCGTCGCAAACATGTGCTGGAACAGGATACCGCTTTTCGCCAACGCATCGAGATTCGGGGTCTTCACCGCGCCAAGCTCACGCTTGCCGTCCGTGAACTTCGAGCCGCCGTAACACCCCAACGCCTCCGCACCAAGATCGTCGGCGAGAATGAAAATGATGTTCGGTCGGTCAGCAGCGCGCACCATCATCGGCAGGAGCAGCAGAGGGGCAATCAACATGATATCGCGAATGAGTTTCATTGTGTTTCCAATTTTGTGAGCAGTGGCCAATCATCCGTCCGGAACGGCACCGCCGGCAAACCGGCACCATTGAAAAGATTCACATCGTGATATTGAATATAACCGTAACGGACTGCCACCGGCTTCTCCACCTTGTCACTCCATACGATCACATCATCACCCTCGATCTTTGCATCAGCCCACACGAATGTCTTATCCTCTCCGGCTATTACGAAACCAATCATCGTATCGGCCGGAATACCTTCACGCTTCCCGATCTTCAAGCCGCCATGTAGATTTTTGAAACGCACGATGACCTTGCCATTCTTGATCTCATGCGATGCGTATGCGGGCCCGTCCACAATGACCTTCTTCCCATAGACATCCCGCAAAGCGAGTTTTGCAAGGCGTTCACCAACGGGGCGTTTGTTTGGCGGATGTATGTTGGCCTTATCTCCAATGTCAACGGATACTGCAAGTCCTGAATGCGGAATAGTCTTTGCAGATTTTTCCTGGGCTTCGCGTATCACCGACCAACTGCCAGGCTCGTTCGGATCCCGTTGACGCTTCTTGTTCCCGTCATCCCAGTTGAACATGGAAAGTTGGACCTGATAGAAAGGCAACTCCGGTTGTTCAAATTGCGTCCGCCAGGACTCGATAAGCACTTTCATCAGCCGCTCGTAGCCAGGACCGTCCTTCGTGCATTGGCCATGTCCTGCCGCATTATTTTCGCCCTGATACCAGATCACGCCTTTGAGCGCCAGATTTCGGAGCGGTGCGATCCGGGCATTGTACATCGCCCCGATCCAGAACCGAGGAGCCAGTTCGGCACGGAAATCATTTGGTTTGCGTTCCTTGACGTTCTGACCCTTGGCCTCTGCCTCCTGCTTACGCGATTTCCAAGCAACGACCTCCGCGTCGAACGCCTGCCGGGCGCTCGGGAGATTGTTGATCCAGAGCTTAGACTGGTTGACCAACTTGGCGAACTCCGGCACCGCCTCCATCGCCTTCATCGGAACCCAAGCCTCGGCATTGGATGCACCTACAGGAGCAAGGATCAACCCGATCGGTCGCCCCGTTTCTCGTTGCAGCATCGAGCCGAAGTAATACGGCACAGCTGAGATTTTGGTTCCATGCACGCCCCAGTCAAACCAATTGGTGACTTTCTTGTCCCACGCAAAGTTCTTCGTGTAAGGCTCGGACGCCCAGGCGTTATAGGCCACACTGAAACTACGTAGCAACGGGTTCGCCTGTTTTTTTGATTCCTCGTCCCCGCCAGTTGCCTGTGCGGCACTGGGCTGAGCCATATTCGATTGCCCGGAACAAAGCCAGACATCACCGACCAATACATCCGTGAAAGTTTTTGTCCCTGATTTTGCCTCTACCTTCATTTCCCGGCCTTCGGCGGACACAACCAACGGGGCAAATCTGACCGCCCACTCGCCGTCGCTTCCCGCCTTTGCGATCTGAAGCTGACCAGCAAAACGGACCGTCACTTCCTCACCGGGTTGTGCCTGCCCCCAGATCGGCACCGGCCGTTCCGCCTGCAGCACCATGCCAGAACCAAAGATCCAACACATGTCCAATGCCTGCGCAAACGCTGAATAGCCGGTGACCAGCCATGTCGCCACATACCATGCGCATCCCCTACTCTTGCCCATTTCGTTCCCCCTGCGTTGTGCTGCGAACGCATCTTCAGAAAACACTTATAAGCGTGCCTCTCAATACTGGCACAACACCGATCAACACGACCCGCGTATTGACTTCATCAACGATTACCTGTCCGCCTTTCCATTTTTCGCCACCTTCAAATGTGAGGATAGGTGTTCCGAGATTAACTGGGTTCGCGCCAGTGTAGTCGAATAACACAAAGGTCTTACCGGTTGGATTCAGAGTGCCAACATTCTTCACTTTCACTGTCCAAGCCCCGCCAAAACTCACTGCGCTGTTCATTCCCTTCAGATTGACCCAGTCATTCGTGGGAGCGGCCGTGGTTCCACCTACTTCGCACATATACGTCGCGCCGGCGGCCACCTGCACACAGCCAGTCGTCACATTCAGCGTGCCAATCCCGTTGTCTCCCGGGGCCAAGGTGCTCGTCACAATAAACGTACTGTTGGTTGCCGCCGCATTCAGCGTGCCGGACCCCAGCAATAAAGCGAAGCTCAGATCGCGCCCCAGCTCATACGCATCCGCAAACTTAGCGCCATTGACCACATTCAAGGAGGAAGATGCGCTAAGGGATGCCACATTCGTATTGGCCAATTGCATGATGCCATTACTGATTATGGCCGTACCACTATATGTGTTTGAATCCCAAAGGGTCAACGTTCCCGTTCCACTTTTGACAAAACCTCCTCCGGTTGTCAAGTCTACCAAGCGTGTCGTTGCACAGACACTTATATTTCCGTTGGTTGCATCGAAGATGCGACTTCCGCCATTCCCAAGCTTAAGATCAAAAGTAGTACTGGTATTATTGTTTGAAATTATAAGACCGGCACTGGAAGAATTTTTGATCGTCCCGCTGCGAAACTCAAAGTTAACGGTGTCTGTATTCACGTTTCCACAAGAAGACCGCTGGATCAAATTCACGACTAACGCACCACCATCCAAGACGAATTCGGCCGAACCGGTTCCGGCTGACGATGAACCCAAGTTTAAACCCTTGCTCGTAGTGATCGTGCCCTGAAGCGTCAAGCTGCCATTCTGATTGACCGGACCTGCGATGTTAACCCGGGGTCCTGTCGAGTCCGTTCCCACTTGGGGATTCCACGTCATGCCCGAAGTGATGGTCAGTCGGGCGGTTTGGCTAGCTGCACCCGCATACACCGACAACCCGCGTGAGCCTACCGTCGTCGAACGGACAACATCGGAGACCACGTTTGTCTGCTGAACAAGAAAACCACCTACCGCGTCGGCGTAGTCGACGGGGCCAATCAATCCCGTGGTCACATTACTGACGGTCAGCGAACCTCCAATCCCAAGGATAAAGTTGTGGTTCCCATTGGCTGAACGTAAGGCGAAGGTGTTCATGGAAACGCCGTTGGTCAACGTGAGATTATTTCCAACTTTGATTACATCGTCACTGGCCGTCGGCACTCCGTTGGACCAGCCGGAAGCAAGGTTCCAGTTTCCGGCGACTCCGTTAGTCCACGTACACACCCCGGCTTGCCCCACGTTAACACCTGCAAACACAAAGCTGAGCCCTGTCAACACTGTACGTAGCACGAGTCGAGGCGTCCTGAATTCTCTTACTTTTACGTTCATACAATATTCCTTTGCTTGTTTTACACATTCACGGAATTTATTGAAGCACAACAGCAGCCTTTATTGTTTTAAAGTATATCACAGTCAGTGAAACTGGTTGTGTAGTAAAAATTACTACACAGGGAAGAACCTATTCAATAAAAATGGCTCTTCACGGTTTGTCGAAAAAACTTCCTGAAAAGAAGCACCC
>JBAXOG010000178.1:0-9279 GCA_037133395.1 bacterium
ACACGCGCTGGGAATACGTGGATCGCTCGGAGGTGGCGTATCACCACCTCTGGACTATGATGCCCGATGGAACGTCACAGTCGGTTTTTTTCGGCAATCTCAATCCCGGGGGAGTCTTCATTGATGCCAAGCCGATCCCAGGCAGCGACCGTGTGGTATTGATCAATTCCCCACAACACGGACGAGGTGAACACGGGGGTGTTCTGGCGACGCTCAGTTCAAAAGCAGGTCCGGATGAGTTGAGCAGTCTGCGAAATGTCACCAAGAACAATCCGATTTGGGGACCGGGCATGGATCTGTACCGTGATCCGTGGGCGTTTGGACCAAACGAATTCATGGTGGCCAATGACAATCAGCTCCTGGTGATGCAGTCGGAAGAAAAGACGAACTCGGTGCTGAAATCGGCGGTTCTGTTCACATTGCCGGCAGAATTCGGGCGGGAGGCCCTGTTGCACGAACCGCGTCCAATTCTGCCGCATCCGGCGGAAAAGGCGATGCCCGCCCGCGTGGATTTGTCGCGGCCCAACGGGGTGTACCTGCTGGAGAACGTTACTGTTGGACGAAATATGGTCGGCGTGCGGCTGGGCGAGATCAAGAAATTGTTGATCGTGGAGACACTGCCCAAGCCGATTAACATCTCTGGTGCGGATTCCGACTCGATCAGTTTTTCTGGAACGTTTACGCTCGAGCGGCAACTAGGCACTGTTCCCGTTGAGGCGGACGGGTCGGCGCATTTCGAGGCCCCGGCGATGCGGAGCCTCTTCTTCGTCGCTTTGGATGCCGAGGGCAAGTCTGTCAAGCGGATGCAAAGCTTCACGACCGTCCAGCCTGGCGAGACGGCAGGCTGCATCGGCTGCCACGAGCAGCGCGTGCTCACGCGCTCGCCCGGCGGCAATCTGTCGCTGGCGTCCCGGCGGACACCCAGCCGGATCGAGCCGCTTAAGGGGCTTCCCGATCTTGTGGAATTCCCGCGGCACATCCAGCCGATTCTCGACCGTCATTGCCTCTCCTGTCACGACTATGACAAACGCGATGGCGGGGTGATTCTGACGGGCGACCGCGGTCCTAAATTTTCACACAGCTACTACACCCTAGCCGTTCGGGGCCAACTCGCCGATGCGCGAAACCAGGCTCGTAGCAATTATGCTCCCCGCAAGCTTGGCAGCGGCGGTGCCCCGCTGATGGCGAAGCTGGAAGGCGGGCATCACGGGATCAAAGCGAGTGCCTCGGAAAAGGCGCTGGTGAGTCTCTGGCTGGATCTGGCGGCACCGTATGCGGGCACGTATGCTGCACTGGGTTGCGGCACTATTGGTGGCTACGTCCACTGGACGTGGGATCAAAACAGCGACCAAGACTGGCCCGAGACGAAAGCGGCACAACCCGTATTGGGCGGCCGCTGTATGACCTGTCACGCGGCGAAAAACCTGCCTCAGTCCATTTCCGATGAAATCAGATACACGCCCGGCTCCAAGGTCAAGCCTTTGGATGCGGAGGGATTGCGCCGGAGATCGCGCCACCTCGTCTTCAACCTGACGCGGCCCGAGAAGTCGCTGCTCCTATTGGCTCCGCTGGCCAAAAGCGCAGGCGGCTATGGGATTTGCAAACAGGCGGGCGCGGTTCCGGGAGCGAAGGGGACGGTGTTCGCGAGCAAGGGTGATCCTGATTACCGGCGTTTATTGGCGCTATGCCAGGCCGGCAAACGCAAGCTGGAGGAGATCAAGCGCTTCGATATGCCAGGATTCAAACCTCGGGCGGAATACATCCGTGAAATGAAGCGTTTCGGGATATTGCCAGAGAGCTTTGACTTGGCGAATGATCCGCTCGATGTCTATGAGCTGGACCGTAAGTATTGGGATTCGCTCATCTATCAGCCGCAGTGATGCGGCGGGTGCAAACGGAAGTAGAAAGAACGAGGTAAGGAAATAATATGCGCATCATGAAAACGGTAGTGATCGTGTCGGGAGGTGTCGCGTTGATTCTGGCGTCTGTGTGTTGGAGGCAACACAATCAAATACAAACGTTGCACAAACAGGCTGCGGTTACAACGAGGCGTGTCACGAGCCCTGGGCGAATCAAGTCCCCTGTGGCTGTCGCACCTTCGGTGGCGCCGCAAAGTACTTCAAAGAGCCTTGTCAGTCCTTCCGCTGGGATCTCAAACGAGGTCGAGGGAAGGGCTGATAAAGCAGCGGAGAAGACGCCGTCGCTCATGGCGAAGATGATGAAAGACGGAACGGCGCGGACTATCTACGAAGGCATCTTAGAGGTTCAATACGGCGCCCTGTTCAAAGGGATCAACCTTGCTCCGGGGGAAGAGGAGGCGTGCCGAAAGTTGTTGTCAGATCGTGCGATGGCCACGATTGAACTCAGCATGTCTAGCAGGCGCGACGCGCCGACGGCGGAGGACAGGAAGCAACAAGCTTCCCAGCAGAAGGAACTTCAGAAAAAATATGACGAGAAACTCAAGGCCTTGCTGGGCCCCGAGAATTTTGACCTCTTTACCCAATATGAGGCGACTCAACCGGAACGGGTGGATGTCAATGCGTTCAAAGAAAAATTACCGGCCGGTTTGGAGCTGAGTTTGGAACAGGAAGATCAATTAATTCGGTCTATGCAAGAGGAACGTCTGCGAGTCGTGCCTGCAAGCAAAGCAGACGCGGCAACGATGCCGGAGCCTTTCAACGCTACAACCCAATTACAGCTCTTTGATCAGATAAAGGCCGGGTATCTGCAGCGTGCGGTTGACATTTTGAATCCAGAACAACTGGAACAATTTAAGAAAAGCCAGGCAAGGCAGAGGGAACTGGCTAAAATGGGTCTTGGATTTGTTTCCCAGTCAATGTCTGGGAAATAGGAGAAGTCATCAAGCGGTCACAAAAATCGTGTCACGAATAAAGGGGGAAAATGAATACACATATCACCAGATTTAGTCTTTTTATATTGGCAGGTTTACCGCTCATAGGGTTGGGCGGATCAACCCAGATAAAGGAACAGACCATCGCTGTTCCAGTGGTGGTCTCTGCCCAGGCTCAACCCGTTGAGCGGGCAGCAGCAGAGGAGTTAGCCGGATACCTGGGGAGCATCTATCCCGACGAGCGTTTCATCGTCGCAGAGCAGTTGCCGGCTGCGGGGCGGGCGATTCTGATCGGCAGTGTCGCAGGGGATCCGAGGCTGAAGGAACACCTGACTGCTTTGCCCAAGGAGCCTGAAAGCTTCATAGTCGCCACAGCTCGCAAGGGGCAGCTCGGGGTGATCGCCGGGGCGGATCCGCGCGGAGTGCTCTACGGCGTCTATGGACTGCTGGAAAAACTGGGATGCGGATTTTATCTTTCGTATGAGACGGTGGCACAAGCACGCCGCGAGCCACTCACGTTTGAGGGTTGGCAACTCGCCAACCGCCCGCTGGTCAAAGAGCGGCTGGTACTCAACTGGCACAACTTTCTCAGCGGTTGTTCCACCTATAATCTGAAGGAGTGGAATGCCTGGACTCTGCAATCGCAGAAGATGGGATACAACGGCATCCTGCTCCATTGCTACGGCAACAACCCCATGATCAGTTATACCTTCAACGGCAAAACCAAGCCGGTGGGATATTTGTCCACAACCGCAAAAGGTCGCGACTGGTCGACCATGCATGTTAACGACGTGCGAAAAATGTGGGGCGGTCAGGTTTTCTCCTCGGCCGTATTTGGTGCCGATGCTGGCCAGGTGCCGGATGAAGAGCGGGTGGAGGCGGTACAGAAGCTGATGGGACAGGCGTTCGCTTACGCCGCCACGCGGTCGATGGATATTTATCTGGCCATGGATGTGGATACCCCGTTCGCGAATCCGCAGGAGTTGATTCTCACCTTGCCGCAAGCAGCTCGTTTCATGGCTTACGACGGGCACAGCTATGGTCTCAGCACGCCCCTTCCGCACGACGTATGGCTGGCCAATCCGGATACGCCGGAGGGCTATCGGTTCTACCGTACCCAAGTGGAAGCGGTGATGAAAGCGTATCCGCAGATCACGACACTGGTCGCCTGGTTCAGGCCTGACCCGACAGCGTGGATCAGTCTCAAAGTCGAACAGATGCCGGCGGACTGGCAGGCTCAGTACCGGGCGGAAATCGCCAAGACGCCCGAGGCGGAGAAGCTGCCCTACAGCGTGAGCATGTTTGCCATCAGCAAGCTGGTTCAGGCTTATCAGCGCGCGCTCAAGGAACTGGGGCATGAGCGAGTTGAGGTGGCGGCCAGTTCGTGGCGCTTCAACTATTCGCGGGCGGCCAACCGTTTCCTGCCGCCGGGAGTTAAACTGCTCGCACTGAATTTCGAGATCTACAACGGCAAGCAGTCCGATGAAGTAGTTGCCAATGCTGCACGCCTGCCTGAAGTGGGTGCCCAACGTCCGATCGTGCCGATCTTCTGGGCGCATCACGATGATGGCGCCTACATAGGCCGGGGCTACCCACCGACGCATACACTCTACTCCCGTCTGAAGGGCGCGAACGCCTCTGGCTTCGGTATCAATCACTGGATCTCGCGTCCACTGGATCTGTTCTTTGTCGCACAGATGAAACAGCTCTGGCAGAATAGTCCTGACCAGTCGCTACATGTCACGTGCGGGGAGTTCGCGGAACGTTCCTTTGGCACAAGCGCAAAGAAAATCATGACCGAATATCTTGAACAATGGGCGGAAGGCGCTCCGGCTTATGGGCGCGATACAAGCGAACGGTTCCAGACCGAACCCCTGAAGAATGTGGATAAGAAAATCGCGGGGTGCGAACAGCGAATCAAGAAACTGGAGATGGTTGATCTCAGTCAAATGACTCCCGAGCAGCGGGACCGCTGGAGTTATTATCATGAATTCGAGAAATTCACCATTGCCTTCCATCGCGATCACGAAGCCTTTCAAAAAGCCGAGGCGCTCTGTAAAGAAAGCCGTTTTGAGGCATCCAAGGAAATTCTGGTTCAGTGCCAGCCAGAGAAAATCATCGAACAGTTCACACGCTTCAGCTCACTCGGAGGCATCACCCGTGGCGAACAGGGACTCGTGGTCTCGCTGAACACTCGCTGGCTGCCTTATTACGTGCGTTTGCGTCAGGCCCTTGCGATGACACCCATCCGTTACCGTTTCGGGCCGACATCCAGAGATCCGCTGGCACAGGGAGAGGGACCGTTTACCTTCTATTTTGACGAGAAACGGCAATTGTGGCAGACGCTTGGAGACGTGGAAACAGGTGCCCGTACGTTTGCCAACGTAACTGCTCCTCATGAACTTTGCCGCAACGGGATTGAAACCGACAAGAAATGGCGGCTCACGGTTGAACCGATTTTGGCGAAGGGCTGCTGGTTCCCTGTTCCTTTGAGCCTGATGCCAGGGAATTACCTGTTACGCTTGTGGATGGTCGATCCGACATCCACGGCTGCTGGTCAACGGGTGTTTGATATTGCTGTCCAGACGGGAGTAGATAGTGGCAAGCCCGCACCATCCCCAGATCGTATCGACATTTTTCAACAAGCAGGCGGTGCCAACCGCGTGCTCGTTCGCACCTATCCAGTTACGATTAAGGCAGGCGGAAAAGCGGAGTTGACCTTGACACCGGTTGCTGGCAAAGCGCTGCTTTGTGCCATCGAAATGGAGTCGGTCAAAAGCGAAAAGGAACCTTCAAAGTGAACAAATACAGTCTTGGCATTTTTGTTTTGCTAGGTCTTTCCTGTGCCGTTTGTTTCACCACCAGAGCTGTTGAACCGGCATCCCTCCCATTGCGTTTAGACAACGGCATTCTTCGCGTCGAATGTGCGGAGGATGCCGGCAATCTGCGGGTGACGGATATGCGTTCTGGCCAGGTTTGGGAACAGGCACTTGTGGTCACCAACACCGCCCTGCGGCAGCGCGTCGTGAGCCGCGCCCCGGATGGACGCTCCGCCGAATTGGAGTGCGGGCTCGATGGAACATTAAAAAACGGGAAACACATGGCAGCTTCATTTCGCCTCCTTATAAGTTTGCCGAAGGGGCAGCCCGACCTTGTGGCGAAGTTCGAAGCGCGCGTCGAAGGGGAGTGGCGTGAGGCTGCCTACCCGTATGTTTTTTTGAAAGAGGGATCAGATGTCTATAACCTGTATCCGCATTCCGAGGGGATGCTGGTACCAGCAAATAAGGCAGATCCTGCTTGGCTGGAACTGCCTGACGGTCCGCTTTATGGCGGAATACGTTCCTACCTGATGTGCCTGGGTCTTGTGGATATGCGTTCAGGTGCTGGACTGCTAACGTTATTGCCGAACATCGAGTCCACACATATCTTCTGGCGCGACGTGTCTGCTCCAAACGGACAACGACTCGTGGCACCGCAACTCGCCTGGCAGGCAAACAAGGGTCGCTTTGATCGTCCGTATGAGGTGACGTGGAATTTCTCTAATCAGGGCGGGTACGTAAAACTGGCCGAACGGTATCGCCGCTTTTTTGCAGAGCGCGGCCTACGGAAGACGCTGGTGGACAAGGCGCGTGAAAATCCGGCGGTTCGGGAGATGGTCGGCGCTCCAATCTTCTGGGCAATCGCATCCAACCCAGACGAGACGCGCGAGATGGCCGTTATTCTGAAGAGCAACGGGGTTGACCGGTGTCTGTTCGCGTTGTCGGTAATTTTTGCGCCCCAGACAGCTTGGTCGAATCGGCTGGAATTGGTAGAGGCTGCCAAATATGTACGCAGTCTGGGTTATCTGACCTACCGTTACGACCAGTATCGAGACACCTTCAACAAGGATTCGAAAAAGAGTCCGCATCATCAACTCAATACGGGCGCGTTTCCCGATCAGGTCGTACGGGCCGAAAATCAGTCGATGATCCAGGCCTTCGGCAAGGACAGCGGCGTGATCTGTCCGCGTTTCTTCTTGCCGCTGGCTCGGGCTAATCTGCCCGGCGAGTTCGCCACCTTCGGTTATTCTGCGTGGTTTCTCGATTGCTTGGGCTCGGTGGAGTTCAACGCCGAGGGGGTATGTTTTGATTCGCGTCACCCGTGCGACCTGTTCGACACCCGGCGCGAACGCGAGAACCTGCCCCGATACGTCAACGAACTGGGACGCCTGGCTGGCACCGAGTGCGGCTTGGACTACATGATCCCCTGGATCCATTGGTTCGAGGGTGCCACTACCCTTGTGAACGGTATTGACCAGTTTCCGCCGGGGAGCGCAGCACCGCTGCTGGATCCGAAGGCAGGGAAGTGGCGGCGTTACGGAGTCCTTGTGGATGAGTTATCCAAAAGTACCCCCGGTCAACCCGTGCCGCTGACGGTCAGCCAGAGCCCCCGCTACCGGATTCCCTTCTATTCGCTCTGCCACCACGACGAAGTGGTCGTAACCTGGCGCTGGGAAGACGGGATGGATAAACCGGCGGTATATTGGCCCCGCAAGAACCTTTGGTCTGTGCTCTACGGCGCGCCGCCGATGTACCGGATGTTTGCCCGCGAGGCACGGCAATATCAGCGCGAGATCGGCCAGACCGAACGTTACGTCTCGGCTTGGGTGCGGAAGGTGGCTTTTCAGGCGCTGACCGAACATCGCTTTGTGACAGCGGATCGGACTGTGCAGGAAACGGTTTTCTCTCTTGGAGATGGAGTCGTTGTGAACTTCGGAGAAAACGATGTGATGCTTCCGGACGGCAGGAAAGTTCCTGCCATGGACTATGTGACCTTCACTACTCGGGAGGGACGGCGTAACTATAATCCGTCTCCCTGTGCAAATGTTTTTAGCCGTTGAAAGAAATATGAAAATGTTTAAAAATATATTCATTGGTGGGATGTTGGGTATTTTGATGCTTGCAGGTACGGCTGTTTACAGTGCGGAACCGGGGAAACACCTGTTCATTCTTGGAGGCCAATCTAACATGGCGGGGCTAGATCCGAACCAAGCGTTTACGCCGGCGGTCTCTAAGGCGTTTGGTACCGGAAATGTTATTGTCGTAAAAAGTGCCAACAGTGGTTGCCCCATCCGAGTTTGGTACCGAGACTGGAAACCAGCCAAGGACTGGAAACCGGAAAAGCCCGGCGAGGAGAAGTGGGTGGAGAACAAGGTCGATTATTGGGGCCCTGTACTCATGAAGGCGGTCAAGGCCGCCATTGCGGGAGAGAAACTTCAGACCGTCACTTTCATCTGGATGCAGGGCGAGTCTGATGCTATGCAGCGACACAGTGCGGTCTACGGCGAAAGCCTCAGGGGCTTGGTGCGTCAATTGGAACAAGATCTGGGTCGGACCGATATCAATGTCGTGATTGGACGTATCAGCGATTTCGGCGTGGTCCGGAAATGGCCGCATTGGTTAAAAGTTCGTCAGGCGCAGGTTGAATTCGCCGAAAGCAGTCCGCGTTATGCCTGGGTGGACACAGACGATTTGAATGATGGGTTAAATGCCAAGGGAATTGAGATTAGAAACGATCTGCATTATTCGGTGGCGGGATACAAACTGCTCGGCGAGCGGTTCGCCGAAAAAGCCATTGCTTTAGTAAAAGCTGCAGCTTGCAAGTCGAGTGTTCGGAGCGAGAAATAAAAAAGATGAAACACAGCATAAAAATCCTCATTACCATCCTGCTGACAACGTTGGTCACGCTGGCTCAGTCAGCGCCAAACACCAACACCGTTCTCGGCGTCGGCGACCCTGCACCCAAGCTCACGAGCGGCAAATGGATCCAAGGCGAGCCAGTCGCGGAGTTCGCAAAGGATAAAGTCTATCTCGTCGAATTCTGGGCTACTTGGTGCGGCTCGTGCCGTACTTCGATCCCTCATCTCAACGAGATAGCCAACAAATTCAAAGACCGAGGGCTTGTAGTGATCGGCCAGAATGTCTGGGAGCAAAATCCCGACAAGGCTAAACCCTTCGTCCAAGAGATGGGTGACAAAATGACGTATCGGATTGCCTTGGACGAACAAGGCACCATGGCGAAGAACTGGCTGGTTGCAGCTGGCCAAAACGGTATCCCCTGCGCGTTTCTCGTGGGAAAAGACGGAAAAATCGCGTGGATTGGCCATCCGACAGATCTCCAGGAGTCGACCATCAAACAGGTGCTCGAAGGACGCTTCGATATTTCGAAAGTCGCCCAGGAATTTCGGGATCAGGCGCAACTCAAACAACACCTCGAACAGTTTGAGCAGCAAATGAACGAAGGAAAGTGGGAAGAGGCTGAAACTTCCCTGAAGGCGCTGGCTAAACTGGCGCCGGAAGAATCTGCGACAGTTACCTTGGGACGACTCAAGCTCCAACTGGCTCGGGGCAACTTTCAGGCGGCCGTTGCCGCAGCCAAGCAATACAGTA